>JAJTBP010000290.1 GCA_021286825.1 Marinilabiliales bacterium
CAACGGTCCCTGGTTCAGAGATGAGCCGGGGACTTTTTTTTTGGCATGAAGCATGGAAACAGGAGACAGGAGACCGGAAACAGGAGAGGGGTGAGCGATTACCGAAAGTTCTTACGGTACTCTGATGGCGTCATCGCCATGATGTTTTTGAAGTAGAGATTGAAGTTCGCAAGATTGTTGTAACCGCTTTCATAGCAAATCTGAGCGATTGGCTTATCCGATTCGGCAAGTTTCTTGGCCGCGATGCTGATCCGGATCTCCTTGACATATTGGATAAATGTCTTTCCGGTACGCTTCTTAAAATATCGGCAAAACGATCCGGGTGCCATGTTCAGCAAGTCGGAGGCCTCTTTTAGACTGATCCCATCCTGAATGTTGTGGAAAACATATTCATAAACATCCTTTATCTGATCCAAATCCTTGAAATAACTGGTGGGATATTCCGGAGTCAGGGATAAACTCTCTTTTTCGTCAATCTGGATCAATCCTTGAAAAACATGAAGCAATTCAATGTAACTTTCCAATCCATTCAAATGTACGAGCCGCTCCATGCATTCCTGAACATAGGCAATCTTTTCTCCTTTGAAGAAGAGTCCGCTGTTGCCCCTGTTTAACAATTCTTTGGCCGATTCCAATTCAGGGAGATTGAAAAAATCAGAGCCTACAATGTTTTCATCAAAGTGAATCACGATACAAGTAGGAGGCTCTTCGCTCTGACGGTCAAGTACTTCCCAGCAGTGAGGGAGTTCCGGACCCAGCAAAACCAAATCGCCGGCTTCAAACCCGGAAATGTTATTGCCAACAATCCTTCTACCCGATCCAGAGAGGATCAGGTTGAGTTCATAATTCTTGTGAGAATGGATCTTTGGATTGTTCTCAGAAAGAATCAACTTCCTTGTAATGAAGGAATGCTCATGCGGAACATTAATCTTGGCAAAAACAAATTCCATGCTGTAGAAATTAACCAACCTTACAAATATACTCAACTAAATTTATTAAATAGGTTAATAAACAATATGAATTGGATAAAATAATATTTAATATTTATTAAAACATAGTCTAATTTTGTCTCTCACTAACTATTCAATAATGATGAATCCGCTGAAAGGAATTATTCCCCCTATGATTACCCCTCTGAAAAGCAACGATGAGTTGGATAGGGATGGAGTAGAAAAACTGATCGAACATATTATCGGTGGTGGTGTACACGGTTTGTTTCTTTTGGGAACAAACGGTGAAGGCCCAAGCCTCAGCAACCGTTTAAAGAAAGAATTTCTGAAACTCTCCTGTGAAGTAGTGAAAGGTCGGGTTCCTGTACTTGTGGGAATCACGGACTCTGCTTTTTCAGGAGCCATGGAAATTGCAGAATATTCGAAGAGCGTTGGAGCAGACAGTGTGGTGGTTGCTCCTCCTTTTTATTTTCCGGCCAATGAAACGGAAATGATCAACTACGTTGAAAAGCTTGCGGCTGCGACTCCGCTTCCGTTTGTGCTTTACAACATGCCCATGCATACCAAAATCAACCTGACCATTCCTACCATCCGTAGGGCCAAGGAACTGGGATGCATTGGAGTGAAAGATAGTTCGGGTGACATGGCAAACCTCTACATGTGGATTGATGCCTTTAAAGAGGATCAAAATTTTGCGGTTTTTGCCGGTACTGAATTGTACCTGCCGGATGCCGTCATGGGCGGTGCCCATGGTGCGGTAGCGGGTGGTGCAAATGTCTTTCCGAAATTATTCGTAGACCTCTACGAAGCGGCTTTGAAACAGGATTTGCCGACTATTAACAAGCTGAGAGACAAAATTATTTGGTTGTGCAACACCATGTATGTAGTCTCTCCGAGTGCTGCCCGTATTACGATCTCTTTTAAAACAGCACTCTCTCTGTTGGGAATTTGCAGCGACGAGATGGCTCTTCCACTGATGAAGCTGGAAGGGGCTGACAAGGAGCAGATTGCCACCTACCTCAAAGAAATGAAGGAATTCATCTAACTACGTTTTTGTTCATTTTGGGGGCTGCCACGGGGAAAGGCAGCCCTTTTTTTTGTTTAAAAAAAGTGGAGGCATCCGGAATGGGATGCCTCCACTTTTGCTTGAAGATGTTCGTATCGATTGGATAACTAATGCTTACTTGGTAAAGATTTCATCAAGTGTCAATTCCTTGAAATCTCCGAGCTTTTTAAGGGATTCCAAATCGATTTTGTCTCTGTTGCCCACCAACAGATAGGTATATTTGTTTCCTTTCATGTGCTGATCAAAAAATTCCTGAACCTCTTTCAAGCCGGCATTCTGTGCCCGGGTGTAATAATCCTTTCGGATGTCATAGTCAATTCCCAGTTTTTTAAGTTTCAACCAGCTCATGAAAATGTTGCTTTTGATGATTCGCTCTGTCTGTATGCTTTTCAAGACATTCTCCCGGGCAATGGCAAAGGATTTCTCGTCCACAATCATGTGATTCAGGATGCCATCCATGGCATGAATCGCGTCCATGGTCTTGTCTGCCTGGGTAAAAACAGCTCCCAGGACATAATAGGATTGTGCCTTGCGTTCAGGGGCCCAATAGAGGGCAAAGGCGGAATAGGCAAGGGCACGTGCTTCCCTGATCTCCTGGAAAACAACTGATCCCATGTTGCCTCCATAATATTCATTGAATACCTTCGATCCAATCAGTGTATTGACGTCGAAGGGAATTCCTTTGGCCAGCATAAAGATATCTGTCTGGGATTTGTCATAGTTGACAAAAAAGATCCGATTTCGTTCCGTTTCCTGTTCCGTAAATACCTTCTCAACCGGAGGAGTCACCATCTGATCCGGAACAGCATGTTTCGCTGCCAACAATCCAGCCACCTCTTTCTCTCCACGCGGACCATAATATAGGATCCGGTGGGGATATCCCGAGAATTGCCTGATCAAATTGACAAGCTCTTCCGGCTTGATCTTTTTGATGGAATCGATGGGCAAAACATGTGTGTAAGGAGAGGAAGCACCAAACTTGCCATAATTCCGAAGTGCGGTACCAATGGCCTGTTGATTTTGCCGTTGATCCTGCCTTTCCTTCATGATCCCTTCCACAAGTTTTTCATAAGCCTCCTTGTCGGCTTTTGCGTGCGCCATCAAATCCTCGAGCATTTCTATCCCTTTGTCTGCATTTTGATCCAGGCCATTCAGGTTTATGACCGACCTGTCGGTCTCGGAATTGACATCCAGCTTTAAACCAAATTTGTATAACTCTTTCTTGAAGGTTTCTGCATTCATCTTTTCCGTGCCAAGATAAGGCAGGTATTTGATTGCAAGGGCTATCCTTGGGTCGTGGTTGCTACCTACTTCCAGGAGATAGTTTAGTTCAAACAATTCATTGGTGCTGTTTCGGATGTAGTCAAGTACCACACTCCCTTTTACCGGCAGCTCCCGGATGGATTGCTTATAGTCGACAAAGACCGGTTCGATTGGTGCAACCGTTTCTTTCGCAAAATCCTTCAGAAACTGAGATTGAGCGTCACGGTTGATTTGAATCGGTGTAATGGTTGGTTTCTCTACTTTGACCAGATCCTTGGCAACGCCTGTCTTTTTATAGACAATCACGTAATTGTCCTTGTATTTTTCGCGGGCAAAATTGACAATTTGTTCCTTGGTGATCTTGGACAGATTGTCAAAATAGGTGAGTTCATCGGCGATGGATATGCCATTGATGAAACTTTCCAGAAGGTTGTAAGCCCTTTCATTGCTTTCATTGCGCCTGATGCGTTCCAGTTTCAGATTGTTGATGGTTGCCTGGAGCATCCAGTCATCGAACTCCCCTTTCTTTATCTTTTCAATTTCTCCCATGAGCAGGGATTTCACCTCCTCCAATGACTGCCCATTTCGCGGGGTGCCTACATATTCCTGAAATCCGTAATCTTTTAGGAAATAGCTGCCACATTCCGCATGCAGAACCTTTTGTTTTTGATTTAGGTCAAGATCGATCAATCCAGCGGTAGCGTTGTTCAGCAGATAATCGATGAGGGTAACATATTTCCGGTCTTCCGAATTGAATCCATCAAACCGATAGGCAAAGATCACCTGTTCTGCTTCCGGTCCAACCACCTCCCTTACGACAGGCTTTTGGATGGGCTCTTCTTTAATTTGCTCACGGTTGGGAAGCTCTTTGGATGGAAATTTGCCAAATGTACTGTCAATCCATTGGATGGTCTTGTCAAAGTCGATATCGCCGCTTATCACAATTGCCATGTTATTGGGCACATACCAGCGATGATAAAAGTCCATGATGTTTACCATGGAAGGATTTTTCAAATGTTCGGGATAGCCGATGACATCCCTTCCAATGGGATTCTTTGGAAACAATCCGCTCATCATCTGATTGTTGGCTCTGGTCTGATCCTT
>JAJTBP010000291.1 GCA_021286825.1 Marinilabiliales bacterium
TCTCATTTATACCTGCAAGGGCTGGGATTATGCCTGCATGGTAGATACTTTCCGTGAAGGGATCGCCATCTGCAGGGAGAAGCAGCAACCTGTTTTGTTTCACATTTACGATCTGACGCAACCGCTGGGACATTCCACTTCGGGATCGCATGAACGGTACAAATCTGCGGAACGTCTGCAATGGGAACAGGATCACGATGCGATCAAGCTTTTCAGAGCGTGGATAATTCAGGCGGGATATGCCGACAGTCGTACGCTGATCCGGATGGAAGAGGAGGCAGTACAGGAGGCACGGGAGGCGAGAGATCTTGCCTGGAGCAATTTTCAGGCTGGGTTTGCTGAGGAACGCGGTGAATTGCGTATCCTATGGTTTTCAGGAGCTGAGCAACAAGAAGTGGGAATTGAATGAATTGTTGAAGACCTCCTATCCCACACGAAAAGAGATGATCCGTTTTGCCCGCAAGCTTCAGCGTAGTCTGGCAATTCTTCCCAGGAATGAAGCTTTCAATCAGGAATTGGGGAACTGGATTGCCTCGGCGGAGATGGTCGGAGCGAACCTCTTTCGGGATGAACCACTTCCGGGCCCTTCTGAATTGCCGGGATTCCAATGGATCAAACCGCTATATGCTGAAAATCCGGATTGGATCACAGGGACGGAGCTACTCAACCGGAATTTTGAGCAGCTGTTGAGGAAATATCCGCTTTTGTTGACTTTTGGTGAGGATACCGGTGTGTTGGGCGGCGTCAATCAGGAGACGCGGGGGTTGCATGAAAAATTTGGCGACCACCGGGTTTTCGATACCGGGATTCGTGAAACGACCATCATCGGACAGGGAATGGGGCTTGCCTTAAGGGGTTTCAGGCCGATTGCCGAGATACAGTACCTGGATTATCTGATCTATGCATTGCCTACGCTGGCCGATGACCTCTCCACGCTGCGTTACAGGACCTGTGGCCGGCAGATTGCTCCCCTCATCATTCGAACCCGGGGCCACCAGCTACAGGGGATGTGGCATTCCGGATCCCCCATGAGCATGTTGCTGGGTTCAATGCGTGGCATTCATCTCTGCGTTCCCCGCAACATGACCCAAGCCTCTGCATTTTACAACACCCTATTGTTGTGCCAGGAACCCGCGTTGGTGATTGAACCCTTGAAGGGTTATTATGTGCGGGAGAAGATGCCACTGAATCCCGGTGAGTTTACCCTGCCTTTGGGTGTTCCCGAAGTCATGCGGGAAGGGAGTGATCTGACCCTGGTGACCTATGGATGGAATGTCACCATTGCACTGGAGGCAGCAGAGATACTCTCGACACTGGGCTATTCGGCAGAGGTGATGGATGTACAGACCCTTGCCCCATTCGATTCCGGTAACAGCATCACCGCATCGCTTCAGAAGACCAATCGGCTGGTGTTGCTGGATGAGGATGTCCCGGGTGGCGGCACCGGGTACATGTTGCAAAAAATCATGGAGCAGGAGCGTGCCTTTTATTCCATGGACGCTCCTCCGCTCATCATTTCGGCTAAGGACCACCGGGGTGCCTACGGAACGGATGGTGAGTTCTTTTCCAAACCCAATGCAGAGTCCGTGGTATCCGACATCGTTGCCTGGATGCAACGATGATCCGCTGAAATCCTTCACCGTTTGTTTTGAAATCCGGACCAAGCTATCGGTCCATCGATATCTTTATTGCAGATCCCTCGTAGGGAATCTGTTTCACTTTGCCTGCGATGGCCACACCTATTCCATTCCCTGGTGAAACAAGCACGATATGGAATGTCCGGCTCTGCAACATCCCTGCGTAATGACCCTTTCTATCTGAAATTTCCAGTGTTTTTGCGGCATCATTCCAGTGAAAGTTAATGATGGCAAACTGGTTTTGTTCGTAATGGTAGTTGTCATTCTCATCTTCATAGAGTTCAAAGGAGCCATCCTGACCCGGATAGATTCTTATCTCAAGTGGATCGGCAGGCTTTTCTGTTGCGTATTGCAGGAAGGGTCCCATGGGCACGATGGAGCCGGCTCTGACGTACACCGGTATGGTCTCGATGGGTGCCGGGGCATCGATGGTCTGGCCCCCTTTCCATTTTTTGCCTGTCCAGAAGTCGTACCAATCGGTCTGACCGGGCAGATAGACCTTTCTGCTCTTCCGGATTTTAGCGGATTCGGGAAGGCTGTATTGTCGCGTCGTGACCGGATTGACAAGGAGGGCAGGACCGAACATGTACTGATCGGGGATGTTGCGCACATTTGCATCTTCCCTGAAATCGAATGCCAGAGATCGCATCAGGGTATAGCCTGTACGGGTCACTTTGGACGAGAGTGAATAGATGTAGGGGAGGAGCCTGTATCGCAATTGGTCGTATGTGAGGAGGATGGCCTTCGTTGGGGCATCCCAGTTGGCAGAAAAGAGGGCTCTTTCCCCCTTTCCGTGGATGCGGAAGATGGGGCTAAAGGTGCCAAACTGGAACCATCGGGTAAAGAGCTCCCTGTTGACTGGGGCCGACCAGTCCGGCGCATTCCAGTGAAAATGGTATCCCCCGATGTCTGAGGTCCAATAGGGGATGCCGGAGGTGCAGGCATTGATGCCTTGCGGAATCTGGTTACGGTAGGCATTCCAGGTACAGGTGATGTCGGACGACCAGAGGGTTGCCGCATTGCGTTGCTGGCCGGCAAAGGCCTGTCGGATCAGTAAGAAGGCTCTTTTGTCGGCAATTTCTTTCCGCCAGTGTTCATACAGACCCTGAGAATGCATCAGGGAGTAAGTGTTCATGTAATCGATCCCCCGACCTATGGCAAAATGGGATTTTCTGCGTAGGTTGAGGCTGTCTCCATTGTCCGGTTCGCACTGATCCACCCACCAGGCATCCCATCCAAAACGAGAGATGAGGCTGTCATTGGCCTGTTTCCAGTAAAGATCCCGGGCTTGCGGGCTGTGTGCATCATAATAGTTGTCCATGATCCGGGTCATGACATTGAACCATTGGATGCTGGTCATGCCCCCGGCGTGTGTCATCTGGTTGTAGGTCTCCGTTCCTTTTGAAAAGACCGGCCAGATGGAGATCATGCCATGGATGTTGGCTTTGTGGAGCTCATCGACCATGGCTTTGGGATTGGGGTATCTCTCAGGCCACATCCTGTGAGACCCGATTACATCCGGTTCCCAATAAAACCAATCCTGAACGATGCAATCGACGGGGATGTGGTTGTTGCGGTATTGATCCTTTACCTCCAGTACCTCTTTCTGGCTTTTGTACCGGTCTTGCGATTGGAAAAGTCCAAAGGCCCATTTTGGGAACATGGGGGCCTGACCTGTGGTACTACGGTAAGTTGAGATGATGTTGTCAAAGTCGGGTCCGTAGAGGAAATAATAATCCACCTGGTCGCCGCTTTCCGATTCATATCTGAATTGTGTGTTTCCTTTTTCTGCGCCAAAAAACCGGGAGGCTGAATAATTGTCCCACAGCAATCCGTATCCGTTGGTAGAGAGCAAGACCGGTATGGCGCCTGTCATGTATTTGATCACCATATCCTGGTTTCGTCCTTTGTAATTGATGGAGAGCGAATCTTCCGGATGGCAGCCCAAACCAAACAGGGCCTCGTCCGCCGGGGAGTTGAACAGGGTCTGGCAGGTGTATGTGTCAATGCCGGCAATGGTGGCGGGGGCCATCGTCTTGCCTTGGGTTTCATCCTCAGAAAGAATCATTTTCCCGTCTGTATTGAAATAGCGGATGGATTGGGTGGCCTTGTTTACCTCGACCCTCAGCCTCGAAGTGGTCAGGGAAAGCGTGGCTGCATTTTCGCTGATGGTGAAGGCCGGTGCCTGACTTTCGGCGGGTTGGACGACGACAAGCGACTGTTTTCCGGGTATCAGCGGAAGGATCGAGTATTGAACACGAACCATGTTGTCACGGCTGACCGTGAGGCGGAGGGATCCGTTGTCCAGCTTGCAGTTGATTCCATTGGCTGTTTTTTCGTAGGATCGTATGGCGGCGGTGGCTGCATCCAGGGTTGTCAGGATGAACAGCGAAAGTAAGATGAGAATTCTCTGGCTTGCGGTTTTCATGTGGCGTGAATTGATGAACTAAGTTACCCATTCTTCGTGTGGGATCCGAATCAGGCATCAATGGAAATACTGATATTTTCGGGTGATGATATCCAAGAGCTGACCCTTCTCGTATCTGAGTGCACGGATCCAGTTCCCATGGTCATCGTACTGGAAGGTAACGGTCAGCTCGGATCGAATCACCCCATCCTTGGTTACGCGCGTGGAGAGGGTGTTCCCTTTCTCGTCGTAGCTGTATTTTTTTTCTTCAGAGGGGGATTCCTTGTCTGTATAGGTGGTTACCCTTAGCGGTTTGTT
>JAJTBP010000292.1 GCA_021286825.1 Marinilabiliales bacterium
CCAGAACACCCGCAGAATCAACCTAACGCATGGGCCGACTACCGGGCTTACATGGCTTCGGTACTCGGACCCAAGATCGTCATCGTACAAGACCTCGACAAACCCACGATGTATGGAGCCTTCTGGGGAGAGGTGAACAGCAACATCCACCGGGCCCTGGGATGCGTGGGGACCATTACCGACGGAGCCATCCGGGACACCGATGAGATGAACAATGCAGGATTCAAGGCCCTTGCCAGAGGTCGATGTGTCGGCCATGCCAAGAGTTTTCCCGTACGATGGAATTGCCCGGTGACCGTTTTTGGCAGGGAGATCCTTCCCGGTCAGCTCATACATGCCGACAAGCACGGATTCCTGGTCATTCCGGAAGAAGACCAGCCACAAATTCTGGAAGCCTCACGGTTTATGGACAGCAACGAATGCCGGAACATGATCCAGGTAGCCCGGGAGAGCTCGGGGAAAAGCACAGAGGAGATCCTTGCTGCCATCAACGAGAGTAGCCGGGCATTCGGGGAAGCCGCAGCCAATAAATTTGGAGGAAAGGGAGAATGGTGATCCCAAATCATTCAGCTGTGGTTGTTCTCAGATGAGCATCCCGAAGATCATGGGACCAACTGAGGGCAGCATGTTGGCAACCTGAAAAATCAGTCCAATGGAGGAAAGGCTCTGGCAGGTTTCGGGATGACATTAAAAATCGATCATCGCCTTCATCACACCATCTGCATAAGAGGCTACCATCTCAAAAGCCTCTGGTGTTCGTTCAAAGGGAAACCGGTGGGTCGTCATCCGGCCCACGTCAATGGATCGGTTACCCAGCAGGTCAAGGGTCTCTTCCAGGGTGTGATTTTGCCGTCTGACATTTTGTATGCAGATCTCCTTGTGACGCAAGGCATCCACCGGAAAACTCCAGCTGTCAAAGGAAGGAATACCGATCAACATCAACTTTCCACCGGGTTTAAGCAACGCAATGGCCTGATTGACCGCCTCCTGTTTTCCGCAACATTCGAAGACCACGTCCAGCAGATGCGGCTCCCGGTTCCTGATTTCACCGACAGCATCGACTCTTTCCGGCTGACCGGCCCAAAGGGCTCCACTCTCCCGGGCCAGGGCAAGCCGTTCCTCCACCAGGTCGGTCACATAAATTCTTTCGGCCCCTTTTGCCTGGGCAGAGAGCAGAACGCTCATGCCAATGGGGCCAAAGCCCAATATGCCCACTGAGGCGTTGCGCAGGGGGACCGACTGGTTGACGGCATACAATCCGATGGCCAGGGGCTCGCTGATGGCTGCTTCGGTAAAGGACATGCCTTCCGGGATCTTGAAACAACTGGTTTCTGGCATGACGAGGTATTCCGTCAGGCAACCCTCGGCTTGTCCCGGACAACCCAAAAAACGGAGTTTCCGACAAGTATGCGGACGGGAAGCCCGGCACTGGTCGCATTCCCAGCAAGGCATGGCCGGCTCGATGGCAATACGGTCGCCAGGTTTCACCCGGGTGACCTCAGCGGCAACGGCAACAACCTCTCCGGCTCCTTCGTGGCCCACAGCAAACGGGAACCGGACAACCTGGCTGCCGATTCTTCCGAGATTGTAATAATGCACATCGGAACCACAGACCCCGACCGTTTTCATCCGGATCAGGACATCCCGGGGTCCCTGCAATGCAGGCATCGGTCGTGATTGCATCTCCATCTTGCGGATGCCGGTGAGTACCATTGCTTTCATGTTGGGAATTTTTTGAAGGTAAAAAAAGTCCATCCCTCCGGAATTGGTCCGGATCAGATCATCAGATGGCTTCCCCCAAAATTAATGCGATTCAGTCAGGAAACACTCTCTTCTAGTAGGATTTCATAGATTTCAGCAAAAGTTCTGGCCTCCATCAGCTGTTTTCTCACAGCAGAGGCACCGGGGAAATCATGGGTATAGATTTTGTAGAAACGCTGCAGCTGGGAGAGGGGTTTGGTTTGGCCCCAGCTTTGTTCGAAGAGCGTCGTATGTTGTTTGAGCAGGGAGAGTTTCTCCCCTTTCGTCCGAAGTCGCTCATCTGGATTGAAAAACCAAGGGTTGCGAAAAATTCCCCGACCAACCATGACACCATCGACCCCATACCGGAGGGCCAGATCCCGACCCTGATCCACGGAGAGGACATCACCATTCCCGGCAAGGAGGGTTTCCGGACTCACCGCATCGCGAACCCTGACCGCTTTCCCTATCTCTTCCCAATCGGCCAAACCATCTGATTGCTGCACCTGCGTCCGGCCATGCAGGATGAGGGCATGCGGTTTACAGGAGAGGAGGGTCTCCATCCATCTTTCGGTCTCGTGACGACGAATCCCTGTTCGGGTCTTGACGGAGACCGGTAAATGAGTGGACTCCTTTACCGCCAGCACGATCTCCGTTGCCAGGGATGGCTGGTCGATTAGGGCGGCACAGCAACCATTCTTCATCACTTTGTCGACCGGACATCCCATGTTGATGTCCAATCCGTCAAAATCGCCACGCTCCGTCAGCTCTGCAGCAATCTTTCGGAACAGTTCAGGATTCTTCCCCCAAATCTGTGCCACCAAACGGATGTTCTGCTCCCGCCGAAGCTCTTTTTCGGATGGATTGATGATGAGTCGCTGACCTACACTCTTCTTCCCGACAGGATGGGAAAGGCCATCCACGGAGGCAAACTCCGTATACAAAACAGGAAGCAAATGGGGATCGGAAACCCTTGCCACCACTTCACGGAAGACGGTATCAGTGACATCCTCCATGGGAGCCAGGAGAAAAAAGGGTTTGGGCAACTGTTGCCAGAAATTGTTCATAACACTCAAACGGATCAAAAGGGTGGCAGGTTACCGGATCGGCTACAAAATTCAAAGCGAAAGCAACAACAGGGAGACTCCCATGTGTTGCTTTCGCTTGCATCTCGAAAGAGGAAAATCCTCAAAGTTTTCTGCAGATGGCTGCCCAACCACCCCCCTTGGCCATGGGGACGGTCAATTTGTCGGCTTTGGTCACCTGTTTGACGATCCGTTTGTAATCGTTACCGCTCACCTCCGCATTGACACCGTCCTGCATGATCTCTACCGCATAGGTTCCCTCCGACAGGAAGGAGAGGTCGATTTGCAAGGTCCGGGCGGTCCAGTCAGTCATGGCACCCAGGTACCAGTTGTCACCCTTCTGACGGGCCATCAGAATGTAATCGCCGACTTTGGCATCCACAACCTTGGTCTGGTCCCAAACCGTCGGCATGCTGCTGATGAAGGAGGCACTCTCGGGTTCCTTGTAATAGTTGGAAGGCGAGTCATTCAACATCTGTAAAGGAGCATCGTAACAGACATACATCGCCAGCTGATGGCAACGGGTACCCTGACTCATCGGATGGGAGAAACTGATGGTATACTCTTTGGCATTTTTGTTGACCATGGCTCCCGGGGTAAAATCCATAGGTCCGGCCAACATCCGGGTAAAGCAAAGGGTCACATCATGTTCAGGCGTGATTTCCTTGCTCCATTTGCAGTTTTCCATCCCTTTTACACCCTCATGGTTGATGATGTTGGGATAGGCCCTGGCCATTCCGGAAGGCTTGAAGGCCCCATGAAAATCAACAAGCAGCTTACGGTCAGCACAAGCCTTGGCTGTCCGCTCGTAGAAGTTCACCATGTATTGGTCGGATCGCGCCATGAAATCGACCTTGATCCCTTTGACTCCCCATTGGGCATAGAGGTCAAGAATGGCCGTCATGTCTGCATCCAAAACATTCCATAGACACCAAAGGATGATGTCCACATTTTTGGACTTCCCATAGGCAAGCAACTCCTGTAGGTTCAATTCCGGATTGGGGTGTTTGATGTCGGTTGTACCGGCCGACCAACCCTCGTCCAGGATGATGTAGGGGATCTTGTGGGAAGAGGCAAAGTCGATAAAGTATTTGTAAGTATCCGTGTTGAGACCTGATTTGAAATCCACGCCATAAAGGTTGTTTTCATTCCACCAGTCCCATGCCACCAGCCCGGGGTGAATCCACTCCGTTCCTGTCAGCTTGTTCTCCCTCGAAAGCAGGTAAACCATCTGGTTTTCCACGAGTCTGGCATCTTCGGTTGAGATCATGAAGACCCTCCAGGGAAAATTGCGTGTTCCTTGGGTCTTTGCAATGTAATCTGCTTCCTCAATGTTTTTCAAACTTCTGTCGCCCTTGGGTTCAGACTTCAGGATCACATGGGGGTATTTGCTGAGGAAACCGTTGTCTCCGTTTGCTTCCAGGAAAAGGCAGGGATAATCGAACAAATCCGCTTCCGTGATGCCAATCTTGATGTTGTGATCTGCCTTCACCAGCGTTGGGAGAGAACAGAAGCTCCCCTTCTTGAGAACATCG
>JAJTBP010000293.1 GCA_021286825.1 Marinilabiliales bacterium
CATGGCCGCTTTGGTAATGTCTACACCAAAATTATCCAAAACGGGTGTATCCGTTTTGGGATTTGAATTTCCTTTGCCTGAAGTAGATCCGGAAGAACTGCTTCCACTACTTCCATGACCAAACATATCATCCTGATCATCTCCTTCTTCAGGAAAGTCTGATTTATTCTCAACTTTCGAAAGTTCAACAATCTTAGCTCTTACTTCGTCGTAGCTCACATTGAATTTTTTAAAGAGTTCAAAAACCAATCCATCTTTCTCTTTCAGTATGGCAAGCAGCAGGTGCCCTGTATTCACAGTCTCCTCGTTGAGTGATCTTGCCTCAAGGAAAACAATTTTGAGTGTCCTTTCCGTGTTTTTCAAGAGTGGAATGGTTGCATCAATCGAAAGAGCACCACCTCTTCTGAGATGCAACTCAATTTCATTTTTGAGTTTGCCAAAATCCAAACCAAGTTCTTGCATGGAATCAATGGCAATTCCTTCACCATCTCTGAGAATGCCCAAAAAGAGGTGCTCAGTGCTGATATGATCATTGCCCAGCCTTATGGCTTCTTCTCGGCTATAGGTCAACACATCCTTGATTCGTGGCGAAAACTTTGAGTCCATATAAAATGTTTATCTGCAAGTAAACAAAAATCGTTCCTTGAACAAAATAACGAAATAATTTGATTAATGTTCCCATTCTCACCATCAAAATTTGTTAACAGAAATGAATGAAATAATATCTTAACACCTGATTTTCAATAGCATATATAAATTTGATTACCAAAAGAGGAGCATACGGGACATCTGGATCAAATTTGTCATTTTGTCAGGTTCAAGCAGAACTTCTTTCCTGCTTCATTTATATCGTTTTTTATCCGGAGGTAATTCCTCCGATAACTTTAAAATGCTTATTTTTGTGTTGCTTTTTTTGTGAAGAATAAAATACAAATGTTAACTATATGTCTGATTCAGAAAGAATTATTCCAATAAATATCGAAGAGCAAATGAAAACAGCCTACATTGACTATTCAATGTCGGTCATTGTTTCAAGGGCTTTGCCGGATGTAAGGGATGGATTAAAACCAGTTCACCGGAGGGTGTTGTTTGGAATGAGTGAGTTAGGTAATTTTTCAAACAGACCTTATAAAAAATCTGCAAGAATAGTAGGGGAGGTGCTCGGAAAATATCACCCTCATGGAGATTCATCGGTTTATTACGCCATGGTCAGAATGGCACAGTTGTGGTCGCTTCGTTATCCATTGATTGATGGGCAGGGAAATTTTGGTTCCATTGATGGGGACAGTCCTGCCGCAATGCGTTATACGGAGGCCCGGTTGAAGAAACTGGCAGAAGAGGCACTGGCTGATCTCGATAAAAATACGGTTGATTTTCAACCCAATTTCGATGAATCACTCGAGGAACCCACCGTATTGCCTACAAAATTTCCCAATCTGCTGATCAACGGCACATCCGGAATTGCTGTAGGTATGGCAACCAATATGCCACCCCACAATCTTTCTGATACCATTGAAGCCATTATCGCCTACATAGACGATCCGGAAGTTTCAATCAATGCGTTGATTGATAAGATAAAGGCCCCAGATTTTCCCACCGGTGGTATAATTTACGGTTATGCGGGTGTTCGGGAAGCATTTGAGACGGGCCGTGGTAGAATTGTCATTCGTGGCAGAGCAGAAATTGAGGCTGCTGAACATGGTCGGGAAAAACTGATCATCACAGAGATACCCTACATGGTCAACAAGTCGGAACTCATCATCCGGATTGCTGAAATGGTCAATGAGAAGAAGATTGATGGCATCAGCAACATCAACGATGAGTCGGACAGATCGGGCATGCGCATCGTCATTGATATCAAGCGGGAGGAAAAAGCGAGTGTTGTGCTGAACAAACTTTACAAGTTCACATCTCTCCAGACTGCTTTCAATGTCAACAACATTGCTTTGGTCAATGGCAGGCCGATGATGCTAAATCTCAAAGACCTGATCCATTATTTTGTCGAACATCGACACGAAGTAGTCATACGAAGAACACAATATGAACTGGATCAGGCAGAAAAAAAGGCACACATTCTTCGTGGGCTTATCATTGCCATTGATAATCTGGATGCTGTAATCCAAATGATTCGGGAAGCGAAGACACCCGATGAAGCAAGGGAACAATTGTGTGCCAACTTTGAATTGGATGATATTCAGGCAAGAGCCATTCTTGATTTGCGACTTCAGAAGCTCACTGGACTTGAAAGAGACAAGATCCATGAAGATTATGTGGAACTGTGTAAAATGATTGACTGGTACAAGCAGGTCTTGTCTGAAGTCAGCCTTCGCATGAACATCATCAAAGATGAGTTATTGGAAATCAAAAACCAATACGGTGACGAACGCAAAACGGAGATTGTCTATTCCTCAGAAGAATTCAATCCGGAAGATTTCTATGCCGATGAAGACATGGTCATCACCATTTCCCACATGGGCTATATCAAACGTACTCCCTTGACAGAGTTCAGGACTCAGGCGAGGGGAGGAGTTGGTTCAAGGGGTTCCAGCACAAGAGAAGAAGATTTTCTTGAGCACATGTTTATTGCAACGATGCACAATACCCTTTTGCTCTTTACTGAAAAAGGAAAGTGCTTTTGGTTAAAGGTTTATGAAATTCCAGAAGGGACCAAATCCTCCAAAGGTAGGGCCATCCAGAATCTGATCAGTATTGAACCGGAAGATCAGGTAAGAGCCTACATCAATGTTAAATCACTGAAAGACGATGAGTACATTAACAATAATTACATTATTTTATGTACCAAAAAGGGAACCATCAAGAAAACGGCCTTGGAAGCCTATTCGAGACCCCGTCAAAATGGTGTGAATGCCATAACCATCCGTGAAAACGACCAATTGTTGGAGGCCAAACTGACCAATGGTGAAAATGAAATGATGCTGGCCGTAAAATCCGGCAAAGCGATCCGCTTCCATGAAAAACATGCCAGGGCCATCGGTAGAACGGCAGCAGGTGTAAGAGGAATTACTTTGGGCAGTGATTTGGACGAATTGGTAGGTATGGTTTGTGTTGCCAGCGAAGAAGAGGATATTTTGGTTGTCTCTGAACATGGCTATGGAAAACGTTCTAAGATTGAGGACTATAGAGTCACCAACCGCGGTGGAAAGGGAGTGAAAACCATTAACATTACCGAAAAAACCGGAGCATTGGTATCTATCAAGAATGTTACCGATGGGGACGATTTGATGATCATCACGGAGGCAGGAGTAACCATTCGGTTGCCTGTCGGTGATATTCGGATGACCGGTAGGGCAGCACAGGGTGTAAAGTTGATCAATCTCAGGGATGACGATAGCATTGCATCTGTAGCCAGAGTCGAAAAAAGCGACATTGACGAGGCAGAAGAAGATCTGGATTCTGCTGTACAAAATACGGAAGAAGATAAACAAGATTGATAGAAATCTGATTAGTAATAATTAAAACCAAAAAAAGTCTGTAATGAAAAAGATTCTATTAGTAGTAATCCTGATTGCGGTGAATGGTTTTCTGTTCGCGCAAAAAGGAAAGGTCAGCAGCGCCGTCTCTTTCAAGGAGAATGGCAAGTTGGATAAAGCCTGGGAAGCCATACAGGAGACCATCAATCCAGCTAACCCAAAATCAGAGAAGACAATCAGCTGGCCTGATACTTGGGAAGCCAGAGGTGATATTCTGGAAGCCATTTACAAATCAAAGGATGAGAATTATAAGAAATTGGTAGAGAATCCGTTGGAAGAAGCCTACAAATCCTACCTCAAATCAATTGAACTCAGCCCGAAACCGTCAGCAGCTCTCAAACTGAAGCTGATGACTGGATTCATTCCAACACTTTCCAATGCCGCGATCGAAGCCTTCCAATCACAAAAATTTGAGGCATCAAGCGACTATTTTGAGAAAGTTCTCAATCTGGAAGCAACTCCTTTGTTCAAAGCGGACAACACTTTGGATACTGCCATCATGTACAACACCGGTCTTGCGTCAATGAATGCCAAACAATTTGATAAAGCCATCAAATATTTTAGCATGACGGCTCAGCATGGATACAATCCAGGATCTTCATATTCACAAATTATCAGCGCATATCAGCAAAAAGGTGATACGCTGACCTCTGTGAAAATCATGAAAGAGGCTTTTGATAAATATCCAGAAGATCAAAGCATTCTCGTTCAGTTGATTAATTATTATATTTCTACTGGAAAACCAGAAGAGGCCATTGCATATCTTGACAAAGCCATTGCAAAAGAAAAAGACAATCCTTCATTCTATCTGGCCAAAGGTATTGCACTTGACAAACTGGGAAGGCAAGATGAAGCCAT
>JAJTBP010000294.1 GCA_021286825.1 Marinilabiliales bacterium
CTATGCGACAGAATTTTTTCATGTTAACGCACTTCAAAATATTTTTCCTGATAGACCATGCTTCCATCGACTCTTTTTCCAAAAACGACGACTCTAAAAACTCCCTTTACATCGGAAGTCTGAAAATTGAAATCATGGTTAGCAGCAGGTTTGACCGCAGGTTCCCACAGGAGTACCTGCCTGAAGTCGGGCTCTGTCATTTCGGCTTTCGCCGGAACGACTACCGAAAGTGGTGGCTGAAGCATTGTGATGTTCTGCTTCAACAGATCGTCGGATGAGGTCAGCCAGGCATAATCCCGTTTTGTCGTATAAATGGCTACCACTCCGGGAAATCTAAGCTCTCCATAGTAACGCTCACTTTGGCAGATCTCCACCCGACTGATGGCGGATGTTCCGAGATTGCGGATCAGGTTCAGGTCACGGACCGGTATTCCGTCGATCAGCAAAAAGGGAGTCTCCGGAAAATAGTTACGCAAATTGCTGTTAAAGACCTGCAGTGTCGGAATCCGGTTGTAAGCCCTGAACTTGACTCCGGGGAGCAGCTCTCTCGATATCTCGGTAAAATCTGGCAGATCGATGAACTGTGCAGGTTCTACCACCGAGTTGGGTCGACCATAGAAGGGATAATTGCGATTGGTATCTTTCCTGTCGGGTGGCAGCACGGTTATTTCCTCTTGCCTGAAAATCTTGCGGAAGGTTGAAGCCTCCATGGCATGTACCGCAGCCTTGGCGAATTGAGCCGAAGGAACAAAGGGTTTCATGGCCGGCAGGCAAGTTGAAAGATCGGCCTTTGGGTCGGGTTGAAGCTTGAGCTCTCTCGCATGGACCGGATCATAGCTTTGAAGCACCAATGGCACCTTTCCATAGGTATTTCTGAATTGAAAGTAGTAACGACCATCTGCTCCGGTCACAAAATATCTGAATTCCGGCACTGAATCGGGAATGGAGGCAAATACCACTGCACCTGCAACAGGTACAGAACTCTTCCGTTCGAAAACGGTACCGGTGAGCAACACGCCGTCTGCAGCATCGATCCGATTGTCCCTGCCCTTCAGTTCACTCGTGAAACAGGCTCCACTCCAGCCATCCGAAGCATTGACAATGGAGACCTGTACGGTACCTTGCAGCGAATCCAAAAGCGTTTTTTCCAATTTAACCGAAAGACCGACCGCTTGACGTTGATTGGGTTGCGGCTCCTTCAATACAATATCAATGGAGGGATCGACCCTGCCAACTGTTCCTGCTGCTTCGAAAGCAAACTGTCTATCGTCCGTTGCGATTCCCTTGAATCGGTTGACCACGAAGATTTCACGAAAAGCCATCCGTTCACCGCATACCTCACTCGCACATAGCAGATAATTGCCGGTATGGAGCGAATCGGGCAATGTCAGATAACCATCTGCTTCCTGTTGCTGGATTTTCTTGTAAATCCCCGTTATCCGCTTCCCGTCATTGGCTACCAGATCAAGCGACAGCACCTTGCTTTTGGTTGCAGAGGGGAGATAGGCTTTGAACAAGAGGGTCTCCCCGCTCACATAAAGGCTTCTGTCCGAAATCAGGGACAAAGCTTTCACTTCAGCTGCCCTCAAAGGGAACACACTTATCACTGCCAGCGAAAGTGTCAGCATCATGATTGGGATATTTCTGAATCTTCTCTTCATCCTTTTCGTCCCTTTCTGCAGGTTATTCCCACCATGCAGGTTTAAATCCCTGTACCTGACCCTCATCCGGGATCAACGGGTACTTGTACAGTTCCCTCAGGGCAAATGCCGAGAGCGGACTGGAGAAATTGGTATAGTATCGATATTGTCTGTAGGAATTCAGGTCAAAGTAACCGAATACCACTTTGGTCGGATCCGATTTGCAGGTGATGTTGCCATAGATCTGGGTTTGAATGGGATCGAACAGCGTTCCGTCTGCCGCAAACTGACTGTTTAGTTTCTGATGATAGTCATAAGAATCGGCAGAGGTTCCGTATTGATCAATCATGAGAATCCAACCTGCAGATCCTAGGGTATCGGTATGCAGATACTCCTGGGGATTGTAGGCGATCATCAGCAATGGATGTTTTTCAACCTTTCCGGAAGTGGCCAATTGGTTCTTCGGACCTGCGATGTTGTAACTGGCCCGTTCATAAAAGGATTCCCAACCGTAAATGGGAGGAGGTGGCGGACCCTCCTTCACGGGTGGAAAATAGATCCACTCGATTAGGGAACGGATGGAGAACCGATAGTAGGCAAGCGTTGGCGTCACCGGGGCATCCAGATAAAATTGCTTGCCTGCCAGCGTATAAGGTTTGGGAATGCCATAACTGTCAGGTTTGTAGATGGTCTTTTCATGATCCTCCCCATAAAAAGAGGTGATGGATGGAATCTGCGGCATGGTCGACTGGGCTGATTCGAAAATGAGATTGTGCCAGTTGATTCTCAATTTGTATCCCTTCCCTGCTTCCGGATAGGACTTGAAAAGGAAATTGCCGGTACCGTTTTCATAGGCCGAAATCACCTTTCCCGTAGATTCGATCAAATCGACCTTAGCTCCGGTCACCTCTCCATATTGTTCTTTTGAATAGAAATCACCGGAAAGCGAAAGCCGTACATAGCATTTGGAAGGATCGTTCGTAACCAGAGCGTCCACAACCAGTGTCCCGTCACTCTTGTCGATTGCCGGTTTGTAGGCATCTTCACAGGCGATGTAAAGCGTGACCACACAAAGGATGTATAACAATCTTTTGATCATCAGAACCTGAAGTTGTAAGTCAATGAAGGTACGGGAATTCCTACGATTGACAATTTATAAATGGCATATTCACTTTGGTTGACTCCCTGAATGGAGGCCTCCTTCCTGTAAAATACAGAATAGGGGTTCTTTCGTCCATACAGATTGTAAATGGAAAAGGTCCAGCTGCCTTTCCACATCCGCTTTCTGCGGAGGTTTTCGTCGATGGTAATGCTCAAATCCATCCGGTGATAGGGAGGCATCCTGTATTTGTTGCGATCGGAATAATAAACGACCTGGTTGCCATCGTACCGGTATTTCTGCTCAGGCAGCGTGATGGGTCGGCCGGAAGCCAGTACAAAATTGCCTGAAAACCGCCACCTTCTGCTGATCTTATAGTTCAGAACGGCTGAAAGATCGTGTGGTTTGTCATACACCGACGGATAATATTTGTTGCCGTTGATGATCTCTTCCGGGTCTTTTCCATCCGTCTTCCGGAAAGTTCTGGAATAGGTATAGCTGACCCATCCATTCAATCGTCCGGTGCTTTTTTTAAGATAAACTTCCATTCCGTAAGAGTAACCATTGGCCATCAGGAGGTCTGTCTCGATGTGTTGATTCATCAGCAACTGAGCCCCATTTTTATATTCGAGCAGGTTTTGAAGTCTTTTGTAATAGAGTTCGAAGGAAGTTTCGAAATTTTTCTTTTCGGGTGTTCTGAACAAACCCAATGCCACCTGATCACTAATCAAGGGTTCAATGTACCGACCGGCTGCCTGCCAATAATCGGTTGGAGAGATGACCGCATTGTTGGAAACCTGGTTGACATATTGATGAATGCGCTGATAGCTTAATTTCAAAGCATTGCCCTTGCCAAAATTGTATTTGATGGCCACACGCGGCTCAATGCCTCCGAAGGATCGAATGGTCTTTCCCGATCCGTATTGAATGGAATCATGCAGGTTGGTAAGATTGATCGGTTTCCCTTCCCAATAGGCATAGACCGTTCCAGGTCCCTGATTCAGAAAATAGCTGTAGCGCACCCCCAGGTTGAGGGCCAGGTGGTCTGAAAGATCGAAGTCATCATCTCCGAATAGAGCCATCTCTTTGGCCTGCTGCCGACGAACAGATTGGGCCTGAATGTTGCTGTTGATCCCCTCCGGCTGGATATCACCCGGTCGGATCTGGTAGGCGATCCATTGAAAGCCGCCGTTGAGCCGTTGTCTGTCGCTGGGGAAGGCAGACAAGACATATTTCAATCCGGCATAATCAATCCCAGATTTCAGGGCGTAATCTTCGTCCGGTCTCGCCGCATCCTGCTGCTCTGTCTTGGTGTCGTACCGACTGTAGGACAAGGTGGCATTGGAGATCAGCTTGCGGGAGAGATTGGTTTTCCAGTTAAGCGATCCCATTAGGTTGTTGTAATGGTAAAGGGTACTGGAGTTTAGGTTAAACAAATCAGAACTGTAATAGCCCATCCACTTCAGGTGGTTGTTCTTTCCCAACTCGATGTTGACCGTTCCATTCAGATCATAAAAATGGGCGATGCTGTTCATGAAGAGCGGATTGCGCGTCTGCCGCAACATCCAGCCGGAATAGGTGGTTCGGCCACCCAGCAGAA
>JAJTBP010000295.1 GCA_021286825.1 Marinilabiliales bacterium
TGTTTACACCGATTCCGCTGGTTCGTTTGACAGGCAATGTCAGTGCACCGGTCATTCTTGCCCTTTTCCTGTTGGGATTGGGTATGTTGGTCTTTTTCTTCTTTACCTTCCTTGATAAGCGATTGGACAAGGAAGAAGCCGAAGCAGGCGTACAGAGCGAAGAGGAGTTTAAGTTCAGCGATATTTTGGAAATAGCCAAGAACAGGGCTTTCTGGTACATCACCATACTGTGTGTCCTCTTTTATTCCGCCGTTTTTCCCTTTATCAAGTTTGCCACCAACATGATCGTTCAAAAGTTCAGCATCTCTGACACTTTTGCCGGACACATCCCCGCCTTGCTTCCATTTAGTGCCCTGATGCTGACACCCCTATTCGGTGGAGTTTTCGACAAAAAGGGAAAGGGAGCCACCATCATGGTCATTGGTTCCATCTTGTTGGTTTGCGTCCACCTTCTATTTGCCGTTCCGTCATTGAACAGCTTCCCGATTGCCATCGGACTGGTCATGGTTCTCGGGGTCGCCTTTTCCATGGTTCCTTCGGCCATGTGGCCTTCCGTTGCCAAGATTATCCCCGAGAACAAGCTGGGTACCGCCTATGCCTTGACCTTTTGGGTGCAAAACTGGGGACTGATGGGTGTTCCGCTTTTGATCGGTGTTGTGCTGGACAAATATTGCATCACGGGTACGGCTGAAAAATTGGTAGATGGTAAGAATCAGGTAGTTACTCTCTACAATTATTCGATTCCAATGTTGATCTTTGCTTGCTTTGGCTTCCTGGCCATCATCTTCTCCTTCCTGCTGAGGGCTGAAGACCGCAGAAAGGGATACGGACTCGAGCTTCCCAATGTGAAGAATTAACCGGAAGGTTTTTACATTTTAATATTTCAGATTATGGCAAAAGAGATCATGAACATAGAACCCAAAGTTGTTTGGGAAAATTTTTATGCACTGACACAGGTTCCCCGACCATCCAAACATGAAGAAAAGATTCAGGACTTCATGGTGAAGTTTGGTCAATCGCTGGGACTGGAAACACGCAAGGACGAAGTTGGAAACGTCGTCATCCGTAAACCGGCAACTCCCGGTATGGAAAACCGAAAAGGCATGATCCTTCAGGGTCACCTGGACATGGTTCCCCAAAAGAACAGCGACAAGGTCCACGATTTCGAAAAAGATCCGATCGATGCATGGATTGACGGTGAATGGGTAAAAGCCAGGGGTACCACCCTGGGTGCAGACAATGGCATGGGTGTTGCGGCTGCCATGGCCGTTCTGGCTTCCAGGGAACTGGTTCACGGACCCATTGAAGCCCTCTTTACCTGTGATGAAGAGACCGGAATGACCGGTGCCTTCGGTTTGCAACCGGGATGGCTCCAGGGTGAGATCCTACTCAACATGGATTCGGAAGATGAGGGAGAGCTTTACGTCGGATGTGCCGGCGGAATGAATGCAAACATCGAGTTTGAATACGATGAGATGATTGTCCCCAAAGGATACTCCCCCTACAAGATCATGATCAAGGGACTCAAAGGCGGCCACTCCGGATTGGACATCAACCTGGGGAAAGGCAATGCCAACAAGTTGCTGATCCGTTTTCTAAAATTTGCTACCCGTGATCTGGATGTCCGAATAGCCGAAATCAACGGAGGAGGCATGCGCAATGCGATCCCCCGTGAAGCTTATGCCATCGTAGTGGTTCCTACGGAAGTAACAGCAGATTTCGAAGCCGCTGTTGCCAAATTTGAAGCCATCTACCGGTCCGAACTGGGCGGAACAGAGCCTGGACTTGCCTTCACTGTTGAGGGGACAACCAAACCCAAATCGCTGCTCGATGAAAGGGTACAGGATGATCTGATCGATGCGATCTACGCATGCCCCAATGGTGTCATTCGTTTCAGTGACAGCATGCCCGGACTGGTTGAGACTTCTACCAACCTGGCCACCGTAAAATCGGAAGGGGGAGTTGTCTCAGTGAAATGTCTGTTGCGCAGCTCAGTGGATTCAGCCAAGGAAGATCTTTCTGAGATGATTGAAAGCACCTTCTCCCTTGCCGGGGCCATGGTTCGTTTCGATGGCAGCTATCCAGGCTGGAAACCAAACATGGATTCTGCCATCCTGAACCTGATGAAACAGATCTATCAGCAAAAATTTGGCAGGATACCGGAGGTAAAAGCCATTCATGCCGGATTGGAATGTGGCATCCTGGGGGCCAATTATCCCAACTGGGACATGATCTCTTTCGGACCCACCATGCGTTTCCCGCATTCACCAGACGAAAAGGTCAACATTGCCACTGTGCAGAAATTCTGGGATTTTCTCGTTGAGACCTTGAAAAATGCACCTTTGAAATAGTCTCACATGACCCATAGGACATCCCGGCCCTGATTTTCAGGGCCGGGATTTTTTTCGGAATAAAACGTAAATTTGGATTGTTTTGTCTCCTTTCTTTGGAACAGGTTGGGGAAGGAGATCCACCGACAAAATCATTCAGGATGTTCAGACAGCTCATAAAATGCTGGGTTTTTCTGCTTTTGATTCCCCTTTTCTCCAAGGCGGAGATCAAACAGATTGGCACACCATTCATCAGAAACTTTCCAAAGCGTGAATACAAGGCAGGAACTCAAAATTGGAATGTCACGCAGGACAAGCGGGGATTCATCTATTTTGCAAACAACGAAGGATTGCTGATTTATGATGGAAATCAATGGCAATTGCACAAGATGCCAAATGCTTCGATTGTACGTGCGCTTTATGTCGGCAAGAGCGGGGATATCTATGTGGGCGCCTACAACGAATTTGGCAAAATGGTCAGCCTCCCCAATGGAAAACTCGAATACCGATCCTTCAAAAAGTACATTCCCGAAGCCTACCGGAACTTTGATGATGTCTGGAGCGTCATCTCCTATGAAAACAAGACCATCTTTCAGACCTACAATTGCGCTTTTGTCTGTTCCAATGACTCCAACATCACGGTGCTGAAGGCTCCGGTACGTTTCCACCATGCCTTCCGGGTCAACGACCGGGTTTTCTTCAATGACCTGAGTGCCGGGTTGTATGAATACGATGGCCGCCATTTGAACGAATTGCCAGGATGTGAGAAACTAAAAGGCAATCAGATCTGGTCCATCATGCCCCTCTTTGGAACCAACAACCTGTTGATTGCCACGCTCAACAGCGGCATCTTTCAGTACGATGGGAAGAGCCTATCCCCCTGGGGCGGAAGCAACAACGAATTTTTCAAGAAGAACCAGGTCTTTTGCGCCTCTACCTTGAGGGATCAATATTATGTGATCGGCACCATTCAAAGTGGTGTGCTGGTGGTTGACAAATACGGAAATACGGTTCAGCATTTTTACAAGAAGAATGGATTGCAGAACAACACCATCCTCAGCCTCTTCGCGGATCGTTCGGATAACCTCTGGCTCGGACTGGACAATGGGGTGGATTACATCAACATCAACTCCCCCATCAGCTTTTTGCAGAATTCGGAAGGGATCGGAGCCGGTTACGTTGCGCTGATCAATGGGGGCAAGCTT
The DNA here is from genome assembly GCA_021286825.1 of Marinilabiliales bacterium. Classification (GTDB taxonomy): domain Bacteria; phylum Bacteroidota; class Bacteroidia; order Bacteroidales; family Prolixibacteraceae; genus CAINVV01. The sequence goes on from JAJTBP010000295.1 coordinate 3,536, forward strand.
TATCTGGGGACCAACCAGGGACTCTTTGTAACCGAATGGAAAGGGGCCGGAGAATTGGGGCCTTTGCGGCAGATCCCGGGAACAGATGGTCAGGTATGGTCGCTGGAGCTCTTCGACGGACAACTGCTGTGTGGCCACAACAAAGGTACCTTTGCCATCGATGGCGAAAAGGCAACCCAGTTGGACGACTCCCCCGGGGGATGGAAGTATATGATCCTGAAGAATCATCCGGGATGTTTGATTGGGGGTACCTACAGCGGTCTTAACCTATTCAAGAAGGAGAATGGTCGATGGAAATTCGCTAAGAAAATCAAGGGTTTTACCGAATCCTTCCGGGTATTTGAGGAAGATCGGAATGGCGACATCTGGATGAGTCACGGATTCAAGGGGATATACCGCCTGACCCTTAACAATGCACTGGATTCGGTCACCTCCTATCATTTCTACAACAGCAAGAACGGTCTACCAACGGATTACAACCTCAACGTTTTCAAAATCAAGAACAAGGTTATTTTCACTTCCAAACAGGGGGTCTATGAATTCGATGAAACAAGCGATTCCTTTCATAAATCCGTTTTTTTCAACAAACTCCTCGAACCCATTGTCGACATCTCCTACCTGAAAGAAGACAAAAAGGGGAACATTTGGTATGTCTCCTGGATGAATGCAGTCAACCGTGTGGGACTGTTCCGACAGAAAGAGGATCTTCGGTATGAACACATCACCGCACCATTCGCCATTTTGGCGGGAAAATTCATCAGTGGCTTCGAGTCTGTGTATGAATACGGTGAAAATCAGT
>JAJTBP010000296.1 GCA_021286825.1 Marinilabiliales bacterium
ATAGATTGTATTTTCTGGTTGTCGGATGAGGGTGGCGTTTGTTGTTTTAGCAGCTTTGAGGCGTGACAAAGGGTCCGTTTTGCCAGGTGGATGGCGCGGTCGATCCCCCGATAATAAAAAAATGGGGCCTTTGAAATGGATTATGAAAGGGGAGAAGTGGTAATTGAAACGGCATAGGGGACCAAGAATTGGCATGAGAGCCGAACCGTGGAATGAATATCGAGGGTTGGTCACAAAAAAACCCGGTAAAGGAATTTCTTTTACCGGGTTGAGTATGGGTAGGTGTTTTGGATCAACTGTTCTTCGAAAAACGCTTTCTGTCGGTTTCGTTCAGCAGAATTTTTCTTAGGCGGATCGATTTGGGTGTTACCTCTACGTATTCATCTTTCTGGATGTACTCGAGGGCCTCTTCCAGACTAAATTTGATGGCTGGCGAGAGTTTGATTTTTTCGTCGGATCCCGAGGCACGCATGTTGGTCAGCTTCTTGGGTTTGGTGAGGTTAACCACGAGATCACCCTCGCGGCTGTTTTCCCCGCAGACCTGTCCTTCATAAATTTCATCCTGGGGTTCGATGAAGAACCGCCCACGATCCTGCAATTTGCCCAACGAATAGGCGAAGGCCGTTCCGGTTTCCATGGCAATCAGCGAACCATTGACACGCGTTTCGATGGCACCTTTGAATCGGTCATAGTGGATGAAACGGTGAGACATCACTGCTTCTCCCTGTGTAGCCGTGAGCAGGTTGGTTCTCAGACCAATGATGCCGCGAGAGGGTATGTGAAATTCGAGATGGGTACGGTCGCCTTTGTGCTCCATGGTTAACATTTCACCTTTGCGACGGGTCACGAAGTCAATGGCCACACCTGCCATTTCAGCGGGTAAGTCGATGTCGAGCAATTCAATCGGTTCATGTCTCTCCCCTTCGACCTCCTTGTACAACACTTGTGGCTGACCCACTTGCAGTTCGTATCCCTCCCTGCGCATGGTCTCGATCAGGACCGAAAGGTGGAGCACCCCACGTCCGTTGACATTCCATGAATCGGCCGAATCGGTGGTTTCAACGCGGAGTGCAAGGTTCTTCTCCAGTTCTTTCATCAGTCGCTCGTAGATGTGACGGCTCGTGACGTATTTGCCCTCTTTTCCATAAAAAGGCGAATTGTTGATGGTGAAGAGCATGCTCATGGTTGGCTCATCCACATCGATTGGGTCCAGTGCTTCTGGATTTTCGTAATCGCAGATGGTATCTCCGATTTCAAAATCATCGATGCCCACAAGGGCGCAGATGTCTCCGTTGAGGGCAGTAGCGACCTTTTCCCTGCCCAATCCCGTGAAGACATGCAACTCTTTGATTTTTGAGCGGGTAATGGCGCCATCTCGCTTGACGAGGGAGACGTTCATTCCTTCTTTCAGTTCTCCGCGGTGAATTCTTCCGATGGCGATTCTTCCGACATATTTGGAATGATCCAGCGAAGTGATCAGCATTTGCGGGGTACCCTCGTTTTCGATGGGGGCGGGAATGTGTTTCAGGATGGCGTCGAACAGCGGTTCAATATCGGTTGTGGGTGTTTTCCAATCAGTGCTCATCCAGTTGTGTTTGGCTGAACCATAAATCGTTGGAAAATCAAGTTGTTCTTCAGTGGCATCCAGGCTGTACATCAATTCGAAAACCTGTTCATGGACCACATCCGGCCGGCAGTTGGGTTTGTCCACCTTGTTGACCACCACGATGGGTTTCAATCCGAGTTGGATGGCTTTTTGAAGAACAAACCGGGTTTGTGGCATGGTTCCCTCGAAGGCGTCCACCAACAAAAGGACTCCGTCTGCCATATTGAGTACGCGTTCCACCTCGCCTCCGAAATCGGAGTGCCCGGGTGTATCGATGATGTTTATCTTGATCCCCTTGTAGACGACGGAGACATTTTTTGCCAGAATGGTGATTCCTCTTTCCCTTTCCAGATCGTTGTTGTCCAGAATCAATTCACCGGGATTCTGGTTGGATCGGAAGATGTTTGAGTGAAGAATCATCTTGTCAACCAGGGTCGTTTTGCCATGGTCGACGTGGGCAATGATCGCTATGTTTCTTATTTTTCGCATCTTACTAATTTGGCTGCAAAGATAGTCATTAAATCAGGGCATGCTATCTGCCTCAAAACGAATGTTCCGTTAAATTTTCGATCCTATAAGATCAGCAGATTGTTAAATCGAAGCGGATGGGATGATGGTTGTTAAATCCTTGTCGGACTGAGCGGTAAATCAACTTTATTTATTCGCATGGCTGCAATGGAAGTGGACAATCGTGGTTATTGCAAAACGAAATGGTAGGTAATGGTTCCCTTCTGGAAAGCCGGGGCGTGGTCATCGACATTAAATCTGGCGCCTCTGGCAGCTCTCGAAGCTGCTTCCATCAGTTCCGGATCACTGGAGGTGGATCCGGTGATACCGGGACGGACGGCCGTCACTTTTCCAAGTTTATCCACTGTCACTTCCACCACCACGATTCCTCCTTCATTGCCGGGATATGCTGGTTTTGGCAGGGAACGGGCCTGACGTCCGGCCAGGCTAAATGAGATCCCATTGCCGGTGCCTCCTCCGGGTCCGTACTTTTTTACACCGGGTTGACCATTGGGGTCTCCCTGATTGCCCGGTCCGTCTGTGATTCCTTCGCCCTTTGAGGTTGAGCCATTGTCGGTCAGACCTCCTCCAAAGGCATTCTTTACCCTTGAATTGATGTTGCCAATGATTTCTGCTTCTCTCTTCTGCTTTTGCATGGCCAGCAGTTCCTGCTGCTGTTTGGCTGCTTTTTCATTTTTCAATTTCTGGGCCGCCTCCGCCTTCGGGTCCGGCTTCCGCACCTCTGCCTTCTTTTTCTGGACCTTTTGTGAATGGAGGGCTATGGAGGGTTCATGTTCCTGGGTCATCAACTCTTCCTCCTTGAGGGCCGGTGGTGGTGTTTTGGCTTGAATGGCAGCAGTTGGTTCTGCCTGGGCAGGTGGTTTGCTGAAGTCTTCCTTTGGGGCAAATGCGGCAGAAGGTTCTTCTTCACCTTTACCCGTTTCAGAATCGCCAAAATCGACGAGCAATCCTTCCGGGTGTTGCAGTGCTACATCCATGGTCATTCTGAGCGCTGCCAGCATCAAAAGGAGGCAGGCATGAATCAGGATGGTGTAAAGGATGCCGTGTTTCTGGGTTTCCGTAAGGGTCATGACAGTCTGTCCCGCTTAAAGGCGTTGACTTGAGCAAAAATAGAATAAATTGGATTCATTGGTTCCCTGCAGTACGGGAACTGGCTTTTTGTCGCTGTTTTTTGCTGTTTTTGGTGCGGAACAGATCGCGGAAAGAGTTAAAACTCTCCCGGTATGACAATCCAAGTCCCTGTTTGTAGGGTGCCGTATCGTAGGTCATATCGGTATTGGATCGGTTGTAGGCCTTCAATTGCAGCTTGCCGGATTTGATGAGTTTGATGAACAACTCAATTTCGCCCACCACTGAGTTGTTGTTCATGCTTTGCAAGTTGCTGTTGTTCCCAATGTTCCCGTTGATGGTAACCCGGTCGTCAAAAATCTGAGTGCTAAGCGCCAATTCCATCTGGTTGGTATTGACCTGATCTCCGGGTTTGTAGTTAAATCCGATGTCGAAACTGGAACTGATTTGTGACAGCCAGTTGGACAATTGATTGGAGAGCATCTCGGAGGTGGTGGCACCTACCAGATTGCCTGCATTCGTCTGGCTATCCGACCTGCCACGGATGTACTCCGGTGTGTAGAACTGGCCGATCAGCAACAACGCCAACATTTGTCTGTTGACATCGTCCTGGGTGCTGATGAATTGTTGCAATTCATCCCTTGTGCGCTCATCAACGGTGGGGAAGGAGATGTCAAACTTCAAGGTGGGATTGAAGAGTTTCTTGGACAAATTGATTTTGCAGACGACAGGAACCCTTCCCGTATTCTCATTTTTGTTCATGTCTACCAACAAATCACGCACCGAAGCCTTCAGGTTGTACACGGCATTCAGGTCTACATTGGCACCATAGGGATCCCCATTCCAGGATATCGTTCCCCCCTCTTCCAGTTTGAACCGTTTGCCGATCATGTTCTGCAGGGTGAAAAGATAATCTCCCTTGTCGATGACATAATCCCCGAACATCGTGAAATTGCCCTCTTTGTCATAGACCATGCGGAGGTTTCCGGTACCCTGACCGGTGATAACATCGCCTAGTGTGGAATTGAAAAGGATCTGAATCTTGGCTGCTGGAGTTGCCGTGATGTTCATG
>JAJTBP010000297.1 GCA_021286825.1 Marinilabiliales bacterium
TGAGATTCAAAATAACGGATCTTGTTTTGTTGGTAGGTCAGGTAGTCTTTACCGATCTGCGCTGCCTGACTGGTGTTCCCCGTTTCCATGGATTTACCATAAGCCGCTGCAAAAATGTAATCCTCGTTGTCAAAGGTTACAGGAGCCATCCGGTAACCGATCCGTTCCAAAAATTTGGTCAGGGAATCTGCTTTCTCCCGGGTGTTTCCAACGTGCAGATAGGGTGGTCTAAAATAGTGTGTGACCACTCCCTTACTGTCGGGAAGGCTTTTCATCAGGGAATCGAGGCGAAGGATGTCCTGGGCATATCCGGATAAGTTGGTCCCATTGTAATCTGTGTGGTGGACGTATGATTCCCCAGTTCCAAACCATGTTTCATCCAGTTTCTCATAATGGCCATGGCAGCTGGATTCTGATGATTGCCGCTCTGCAGACGGTCTCCGATCAAAAAGCCGATGGCCGGGATATGATGCCTGTCGAGCGTGGCAACCATCTGTTTCATCAGTCCTTGCTGCATCCGGATTTCCGCAGGACCGTACGAAGCAAAGGGAAGATCATCCACCGACAGACATACCTTCTTCTGTCCGAAGGCAACCTGAGTAAGAAGGATCCACATCAGGAGCATCATCCGCTTCCAGGATCCAATCCGAGTAACCGAAAATGAGATTTTCATTCAAACAACTGACTCAGGTTCCCAAAATAATCGGAGTCCCATCCTTCGGTCATGTTGACATAGGCATCGTTCGGGATGTTGGTCTGGTGCAATTCCACCATCGTACCTTTCTTGTCCGGAAAGAGTTTGAGGGTCACCACGGAATCTTCCTCTTCACCGAAGAACCATTTTTGGACGATGAGTTTGTCCTGCACGAACTGCAGGTTCTCTCCGGTGATGGCACCGTCCCAGATTTCGAAAGGAGATCCGGGTTCGGTACTCATGACCACCGGTTCGCCTGTCCAAATCTCGATCATCAAAGGATTGGTCATGGCATTGTACACATCCGAAGGAGTGGCATTGAGCAGGTAACGTTTCTTAAAATCTCTCATGGCATGGATGGTTTGGGGTATCCACTGGCAGTGGTTTTCATTCCAGACCAAAGGTACGATTTATTCTGAAGTCTTCTCTTGACCAGGTGGCAGGAGTGCATTTCCGGAGACAAGGATGGGACTTGAAATATCCGCTTCTTTGCGTATTTTAGTCTCATCAACCATTGACCCATGAACAAACTGCTTCTCTATTCACGGCTCGTCAAATTCGAGCACACCATTTTTGCCATGCCCTTTGCCATGATCGGCTTTTTTATGGCAACCATGGTCACAGATCAGGTCCCATTCTGGAGACTTTTGGGACTTGTGGTGGCTTCGATGGTGCTGGCCCGCAATGCCGCAATGGGATTCAATCGATTTCTGGACAGGAAATTTGACGCAGCCAATCCGCGCACGGCTCAACGGGAGATTCCGGCCGGTCATCTGACAGCGACCAAAGCACTGATTTTCGTCCTGGTCAATGCTCTCTTGTTCGTAGGAGTCACTTACCTGATCAATCCCCTTTGCTTTGTGCTCTCACCCGTAGCCCTGCTGGTCATCCTGGGTTACAGCTATACCAAGCGCATCACCCCTTTGTGCCATTTTGTGCTGAGTCTCGGTTTGTCGCTGGCTCCCATTGGTGCCTGGCTGGCGGTGAATGGATCCTTCGATCTCAAACCCCTGCTATTCTCGGGCATCGTGTTCTTTTGGGTCAGTGGATTTGACATCATCTATGCCTGTCAGGATGTGGCTTTCGACCACCAATACAAGTTACAGAGCATCCCGGTTCTCACAGGTGTGAAGAATGCCCTGCGCATCTCCTCTTTTGTCCATCTCCTCTCCTTTCTTTTTGTGGTATTTGCCGGAATTGCCCTGGATGGGGACTGGATTTACTGGACCGGTGCCCTCCTCTTTGGCGGATTGATGACCTATCAGCACCTCATTGTCAAGGCGGACGACCTGAGTCGTGTCAATCTGGCATTCGGCACAACCAACGGCATCGCCGGGGTCCTGTTTGCCCTGTTCGTGATTCTATCCCTCTACTTCTAACCATCGGGGAGTTGGCCTCGGCTGAATCGTCTCAGGACTTTTCATGAATGAAAAAGGGCAACCCCGTTTGGATTGCCCTCCATCTGTCACATCGGCCGAAGCCTAGAACTTGTAATTGAAACCCACAGTAAAAAGCTCTTTGAACTGCCATTTGGCCTGCTTGGCAATTTCAACACCGTTGGCATCCAATACTGGAAATTTCACATTGTAATCATAGATCAACTGCGTGTTGATCCGGGTGCTGATATGCCGGGTGACATTGAGCATGAGGGTCTGTTCCCAATCCACATTGTATTTGGAGAAAGGATACTTGTAGCTGTTGAAAATTTCCGCCCGCGTGTCATAGCCAATCTCATCAATGATCTGTTTGTGCCAATTCATTTTTACGATGGCACCGGGCTCCCACAATCTGGTCTTGCCCTTTTCAATCCCGTAGGTGGTCACATCAATCAGCGCCGTATCCCTTACCGAAGTGGTTTTGGAAGTCAAGGGTGAGAGGAAGAGTGAGAAATTCTTGTTTGGCTTGTAATCCATACCCAAAGAGAAGGTGAGGTAGGCCGGAGACATAAAGGCGGAAATCGGATTGACCTTGTCCGGATATTTGTAGCCGTTGGCCATCTGGGTCCGGAAGTTGGTTTCTGCCGAGATGTACCATTTCTTGGCCGTGGAGTACCCAAACCTGGATTGGAACTCAATCTTGTCATCGTTTTTCTCGAGTCCTCTGGTCTTCGAATTGAAAATTCCCAATCTGAATTCGGCCAGATTCTCCCATTTCACATGGTTTTTGGTATAATCGGCGGTATATCTGCCAATCAACAGCAATGAAAGGGAACTCTCTCCTCCTTTGGCCCAATTGGAGAGGGAGGTTTGCGTAAATCCGACACTTCCGGTTCCAAGAAGTTTCCAGGCAGGTCCTTCCACATGCCTGAAATTAAAGCTCTGCAATTTGTTCTCTGGCTTCTTGGGCCGGAACATGATCTCTTTCTTTTGCGTTTCGGCAAAGCGCATCAATTTGACCCCATCGTCGATCACCAGTTTGATCTCCCCTTTCCCAAGATTGTAAATCACGACACCCAGGGAGTCGTTCTGCTCATTTTTGAGAAAGATACGGATCGGCATCATCGGCCGATTTGCGGTCCAGGTCCTGGATTTGTTGCCACTCAGGTTGGAGAGGGAAAGCGGAAGTGAGTCCAGGGCAGCATAGCTGGTCAGATAGCCCAATGCAAACCTGACCGAGTCGTTGGTTTTGGCAATCTCGGCCTCGTTGTATGCATTCAGCAAGTCGCGGTTCCGCTGCATCAGGTAGTTTCTTTGACGGGTGGTTGCCTCCTCCACACTCTTCTTGATGCTGTTTTCGCGGAAGGCGGCCATCAGCGAATCTCTTCGGTGAAACAGGATGGAATCGTTGTAGGTCTGCAAAGTCCAGGCCAAAATTTTCACCCGCATGGAATCTGTCTCTGCAGCAGATGCCAGAGCCGGTAACCGGACACTGCTCCATCCCTTGTAAAACTTCCTGCGAAAGGCATCCGGCAGCGAACTGTCCAGCGCAGCCAACGTCTGCATGGGGTTTGTACTTTTGAGGAGTGGAGCATTGGCGAGTCCGTCGGCAAGATAGCTCTCCGGCACAGGGATGACAATCCTGCGAAGGCTGTCCGTCACGGACTTGGATCGGTAAGCCACGCGATTCTCCAACTCTTCGGCAAAAAGATATCCCGGCACATTTCTTTTGTTCGGGATGTTTTCCGCCTTTCGGTTGAAGAAACGAAGCGTATCGGCAGCAAGCAAGGTACGCATCCTGACCACGAGGGTGTCGACCGGATCGTTGACGGCATAATCGTAAATTCCCTTCACAGGTTTGCCCCATTCATCCTTGGTCAGATACCATTCTCCGGGTGAATGGATGATCCTTTTGATCAGGTTGACACTCCAGGTAAGTGTATCATTGGAGACCGTTTTACTTCTCCCTTTCGAAGCCTCCGGCGGGAGGGTCGCCGCATGGGCAACCAAATCTGAAACTGTTAAGATGAGTGAGATGATCCATAGATATCTCCATTTCTTCCTACCCATAACCATAATTCTGCTGACTTGATTCGATGGGCGAAAGATACAAAAAATCGCAAAGGAGACCGGAC
>JAJTBP010000298.1 GCA_021286825.1 Marinilabiliales bacterium
AACAACGAAAAAGACCTTGACCCTGTTTTGAAAGCCGCCATAGCACACTTTTGGTTCATTATCATCCACCCATTTGATGACGGAAACGGCAGAATTGGAAGAGCCATAACCGACATGTTGCTTGCCCGTGCCGAGGGCAGTGGAGAACGTTTTTACAGTATGTCTAGCCAAATTTTAGCCGAACGTAAAATCTATTACGAAGTATTGCAAAAGGTGCAACATAGTTCAGGCGACATTACTGAATGGATCGATTGGTTTTTGCATTGTCTCAAAAATGCAATGGTCTTCACCGAAAGCACCACACAGAAAATACTCCGTAAAGCTGAGTTTTGGAAATTACACGAACATACGCCCATCAACGAAAGGCAACGCTTAATGCTTAACAGACTCTTTGATAATTTTGAAGGGAAATTACAAACCTCAAAGTGGGCTAAAATTGTTGAAACTTCGACCGACACTGCCTTACGGGACATAAAAGACTTGGTAGATAAAGGAATATTGAAACAAACTGACGAGGGAGGACGAAATGCAAACTACGAATTAGTAGACTTTTCATTAGAATAACCACTGGCTATAACATCAGCTACCGGTCATGTGCAGGTTCGGTGTTTTGCCGTGTTTGGTTCTCCGCTTAAGCCAATTTAAAGTTTGAAAGGAAATCGCACGCATACCGCCCCTGTCGCGTAGCATCACTCTGCAATCCCGCACAAACCGAACATTGTGCTGCTCCTTGTTTGTCTACCACCCGTGATGACTGCAGAAAGGCGTTCGAAACCATTCTGTGGAGACGACGTAGAGAAAGTTGAGAATAGATCAGGGAGTGATCTCGACATCAACGAATTAACCACTCGGCAATGAAAAACCCAAATATGGTCGCTAACTCAACCATGCTCTTCATCCTAGCGACCTTATGGCAGCAGACATTTCATGAACTTGGACATTTTGTGGCTGCTGTTGGACTGGATGCAAAAGATGTAACGCTTTATCACAATTACGTACTGTATGACCCATCTTCTGTCTCCGTGAATGGAAGATTGATGATTGCATCGGCAGGACCAATGGTGAGCCTATTGATTGGCTTACTCTTTCATCTATTTTGTGTGACTTACAAGCAAAGAAATGTTTGGTTCCTTTTCCTGTTATTCATCAGTTCATTTGGCTACATCAATTTTGGCGGTTATTTGATGATGTCGCCTTTCTTCAAAAATGGGGACACCGGCTTTGTGTTTAGTCAATTGGGGTTCCCCTTGTGGGTTGTGACTTCTCTTTCCTTGGCCGGAGTTCTCTTTCTCTTTTTTGCCATGAAAAATCTTTCAAAATATTTTGTTGAAATGGCACCATGGGAAATCATTGCTGACAAAGTTGAGCGAAGATCCTTTATCTCCTCCCTGGTTAAGCTTCCACTCCTTCTGGGGATTGTAGCGACTGTTGTACTTAATTTACCCGCACCTTCCCTACTTAGCTTGATTTATCCACTTTCCAGCCCATTTGCTCTTTTTTGGATCTATGGATATTTGCTCCACAAGCCGTATGCAAACTTGAACGCAAATGTCCAACCGGAGCAACTGGCAACTCTCAACAAAACATTGATTGTACTTTTGATCTTTACAGTCCTCCTCAACCGGATGATGGTGAATGGATTACACTTCTAAGCCTTCACACATGCAGCCAAGCGTCCGGGCTCATGATGGCAATGGAATTCATCCTGACTCTGCTCTTCGTATGGTAATTCCTACCCATCTGCAGATGGCACAATTGTATCTACCATGGCATTGGATGTACCAAACAGAACCCAGGAGAATCTTCCGTTTCCTTCACATGCCATGTATGGTTGCCTGGGGTTGTTTTCAAAAAGAGTGTTGTCACCTGTGATTTTTTGAGGGGACTTGCGAATCATGTAACAAACAAGTTCCTATTTTACTACCTAAATGGATAAACCAGAACAACAGCAATTGTTTGAGCAAATCCTTGAACTGCACAAAGGCATTCTGTTCAAGGTGGCACACGCATACTACCCAGATGCCAAAGACCGACAAGACCTCGTTCAGGAGATGATGCTTCAAATTTGGAAATCCATCAACAGATACGATGACCAATTTAAGATGACAACCTGGTTGTACCGAATTTCACTAAATGTAGCCATCTCGTATCACCGCAAAAACTCAACCAGACACCAGAAGTTTAGCAAGCTTACCGACCAAATGGTTGACATTCCAATGGAAGATAAATCCGACAACGAAATCAAGTTGAATCTTTTGGAACAATTCATCGGCGAACTCAAAGAAATCGACAAAGCCTTGATGATCCTCTATCTGGAAGAGAAGAGCCATGCTGAGATTGCGGACATTCTAGGCCTGTCCATCAGCAATGTCGGAACTAAAATCGGTCGGATCAAAGAGCAACTCAAGTTAAAATTTTCACATTTAAAATCTGAATCCCATGAATGATTTGGAATTGATCAAACTTTGGCAAGTTTCACAAGTATCCTTGGAAGATAACATGAAATTCAATAGGCAATCGATAGAAGAGATCACCCACCTGAAGGTTCATGGAATATTGGGTTCCATGAAACCATTCAAAAAATTTGCACTCTTGATCGGTTTCTTGTGGGTAAGCATCGGAGTAAGCCTCTTGAGTCCCATTTACCTGAACTCCTATTCGGAAGCAAATAAATTCTTCCTCTTTTCGGCTTCGATCCAGGTGGGGTTGACCGCCTTGGCTCTGTTGGTCTATCTCTATCAACGGATCACAATTTACCAGGTGGATCTCACAGAGCCAATTCTCCGCACACAAAAAAAGTTGGCTCGACTTCAGGCAACAACACTCTGGACAGCACGCATTCTCGTTCTGCAACTTCCGTTCTGGACAACCTTCTGGTGGAATGACACCCTTTTGAACCAATGGGGGATGTGGCAATGGGCAATCACGTTGGTTGTCACCCTTGCATCGATTGGACTTGCCCTTTGGTTATTCTTTCACCTTACCTATGAAAACCGAAACAAGCAGTGGTTTCAACTCATTTTCAGCAGCAAGGAATGGGAACCTTTGATGAAATCCATCGCACTTCTGGAGCAGCTCGAAGCGTATCCAAAACAAGAGACCAGAGCCTAAGTTCGCTTAGGCTGGCGGAAAAGTGGTTCAATCCTCCTTCGTTGGGTTGTATGGCAGTTTCAATTCATCTGTTCCGTTCTCCTTTCCAATCCCGATGATATCTGAAAAGTGGACATTCAGTATGGCTCTCCCTTGCAGTAGCCAGTCCAGGTTGACAGGACACCCCGCCACAATCGCAATGGGGACTCAGGTGAGAATAATGTTGCACACTTACCCATTTCGAAAGGCAAAAGTTGGAGCCGGTTCGGATGACCCGAAGAGAGGGCCTCATGTCAAAATTTTGCCCATCCCAATTCCTTTTCAAGGTCCAAGATGGCCAAGAATTGATTAATTTTATCCATCACATCCTGAGTCAATCGAACTGCGTAGCGACCATTCGGAAAAGTTCGAAGATCCTTTCCAGATCTCATGGATGCGAACAACCCCGACAAACCTCCGATATGAAAAGTGCTCTGGTCCGCCACTTGATTCTTCTCTTCCTTCTTTGGCTGTCAACTGACCTATTTGCTTTCGCTGGTGAGCCCACGCGACATTCCTTCGATTTTGGTTGGAAATTTAGTCTGGGTGATCATCCGGAGGCGTCCCAACCTGAAATCAATGATCAAGCCTGGCGGACATTGGATGTACCGCACGACTTTAGCCTTGAGTTGCCCTTTGACCCGAACAATCCAAGTGGTGGCGAAGGTGGGTATGCCTATGGAGGCATTGGTTGGTACCGCAAGCATTTTGTGTTGGAGGAATCGATGAAAGATCAGAAGATTTCGGTTTTGTTCAATGGCATCTATCGAAACAGTGAGGTATGGATCAATGGGCATTATCTGGGATTCAGGCCGTATGGCTATACTTCTTTCCAATATGATCTAACCCCCTTCTTGAATCCTGCAGGTCAGGACAATGTGATGTCTGTGAAGGTCAACACCTCGCAGCAGCCCAACTCTCGTTGGTACACAGGTGCCGGCATTTTTCGACATGTTTGGCTGCTCGCGACCGGAAATATTCATTTTGAACCATGGGGCATTTTTGTGCATACGCTGCACACCGATCCCCGGA
>JAJTBP010000299.1 GCA_021286825.1 Marinilabiliales bacterium
TCTTCATGGAATGGATCGTTTGAAAAAGCAAAAACAAATCAACAGGTCGCAGTCATGCAACCGGTTAACCGGAAATCATACGCCATTGCGCCTTTTCCCGGGACAGGAAACCCATGGGTGGTTGCTGGAGTGGACAGGTCGGGGTCTGGAGCTCACTTTTGCAAACCGATCGGGAACGGGCAACCTTAGCGATCCGAAATTATCAAAAAATTCAGCTCCCATGCATGTTTCAGGGGTATTTTGTTCCCAAAAAGCAGGAAGTGCCCTTTCTTTTGCTGTCCGGGTGGCTTTTGGGAGGATCATTTCTTCTACCATTTTACATGCCGGAATAAAAAATGAAAATCCGTCATCCCGCAAAAAAATTTATCATAAATTTGATGGAGGATCGGTGGGGATCACTGATGCCGATGGCTAAATTTTTGATGATAAAATGTATTTATAATCCATGCAATACGGTATGAAAAATCTATTTATGATTCTGTTTGCCAGCCTGCTCATTATGGGCGGCAGTGCTGGTTTCGGTCAGCCCTCCCAAGGAGGCTGGATCCAATTGTTCAATGGCAAGGACCTGACCGGATGGAAGCATGTTGGGAAGGGCGACATGGTGGTTGAGGAAGGCATGATCCATGGAAAGGGCGGCATGGGGCTGCTTTACTGGACGGGTGGTAAGTTCGGCAATTGTGTGATCCGCGTGGAATTCAGGATGCGGGATAAGAACAGCAACTCAGGGGTTTTCATCCGCATTCCGGTAGAGCCTTTTGAGGAGTGGATGCCGGTCAATTACGGATATGAGGTGCAGATCGACAACATGCCGGAGCTCTCCAACGAAGATGAATACCATTATACCGGAACGCTCTATTCCCTGACCAAGCCATTGGCAAAAACCGGAAAACCCGGTCCGGAATGGAATGTTATGGAGATCACCCTGCAAGGCAAGCACACAGTCGTTGTCCTGAATGGCACCAAGGTGACCGATTTCACCGAAGGAGATGCCGTTCCGGAAAGGAAATTTGATTTTGAACCGACCCGTGGACCGAGACCCGAAAAAGGATTCATCGGCCTTCAGAACCATGGGGAGTCGGATGTTGTCTATTTCCGGAAGGTGGAGGTGAAGATGTTGCCTGCCGGAAAATAGTCGGACGGACCATTCTGATTAAAAGCAACAAAGATGGATAAGGAAGGTGAAAAGAGGACCGGGACTGTTCCAGGACGCCGCCGGTTCATTGGCAACGTAGCTTCCGGTGCCGCCGCTCTTTCGATTGTACCGGGAAACGTGATGAGTGGCATGGGCCATGTGGTGCCGAGTGACAAGCTTCATCTGGCCGTTGTGGGCTGTGGTGGGGAAGGAGCAGCCGATGTGGAGGCTTTCATGAAGGCTCCAAAAAAGAATGTGGTCATCTCTCATCTGTGCGATGTAGACGACCGAATGGCGGCCCCCAGACGAAAAGAGTATCCAAAGGCCCCATTTTACCACGACTGGCGTGAGATGTTCGAGAAGGAACAAGCGAATTTCGATGCGGTCACTGTGGCCATTCCGGATCACAACCACGCTCTGGTAGGGTTGAGCGCCATGCAGTTGAAGAAGCATCTTTACCTTCAGAAACCCCTGACCCATGATATCTACGAGGCAAGAATCCTCACCGAGGCAGCCAGGAAATACAAGGTCGTGACCCAGATGGGCGACCAGGGAGCCTCTTGCGAGGGCATGCGAACCTTGCGCGAATGGTTGGAAGCTGGAGTCCTGGGTAAGATCGAAAAGGTCTATTGCTGGACCGACCGGCCCGTCTGGCCACAGGCGATCCCCTGGCCGAAGCAAAACCCTCCTGTTCCCAAAGAGTTGAAGTGGGATCTCTGGCTGGGAACGGCGGAAGATACCCCTTATATTGAAAATCTTGTTCCGTTTAACTGGCGCGGGTGGTGGCGATTTGGTACAGGGGCCCTGGGAGACATGGGTTGCCACATCATCGGTCCTCCCTTTAAATTATTGGAATTGGGATATCCAACAGAGGTGTCGGGCAGTGCCAGCACCAATTACGATGGGATCTTCTCCGAGGCCATTTACCCCGAGAGTGGACCGTTGTCCTGTTCCATCAAATTCAGCTATACCCGTCAGAATGGGGAAAAGCTGGATCTCTATTGGATGGATGGAGGCATTACCCCGGAAAGACCGGCTGAATTGGAGGGTGATGGCAACATGAACGACCTTCTCGGTGATTTTACCGGGTTGAATGACTACGAGGGAAGTACCCTCTTCGTGGGCACCAAGGCCAAGGCAGCCTGTGGTTGGGGCGGACGAAGCCCGGTGCTGTTGCCACTGTCGCTCAACAAAAAGGTGAAAATTCCAGCCAAATATCCAAGAGTTCAGGGCGATATGGATGGGCATTACTGGCAATTCGTAGATGCCTGCATCGCGGGTTATGGCAAGGCCGAGGTTGATTCTCCCTTCGAAGGCTATGCAGGTCCGTTGACGGAAACTGTGTTGATGGGCAACCTGATCCTCAGGGCCTTCAACATCCGTGAAAAGATCAAGCGCAAGGACCCGGTCTATGGGGACATGGAAGGATTTGTCTTCCCCGGACGGTACATCAACTTCAAGTGGGATGGTCCGAAGATGCGCATCACCAATTTTGAAGCCGCCAACCAATTTGTCAGGCGAACCTACAGAAATGGATGGGGTGAATTGAAACCCTGAATATGCCCGGAAAACATGCAAAAGGGAAGCGAATCATAACCTCGTTTCCCTTTTTTATGGAATAGAAATCCAGACAGAAGTTGAATGGGTGTACCCCTGATTCATGGTTCGTTCCATGGGAAGCAACCCCTTGACCTTTTGCATCCCCTCAAATCCTCGGTGCTGCGTCGAAAGCGAAATAGCTATCTGATCTCATCCAAAACCAACAACTGTTCCCTGTCGTGCAATGGAGTCGATTTGATCTGGTCGCCCAGTTCCATGACGCTCGGTCGGGACGGCTGGAAGTCCGGCCAGAGGGGGAGCCCTTTCCCATTCGGATCGCCGGTACGGACAAAGTTGACCCAATAACTGCTCATCACCTCTTCGAGCTGGAAGTCTGTGGCTGTGAAGGGCCGGTCCCATTTCTTCAGGTTGTGCAGGGCATAACCGAATTCGGCCGAATGGAAGG
This sequence comes from Marinilabiliales bacterium, assembly GCA_021286825.1. GTDB lineage: Bacteria > Bacteroidota > Bacteroidia > Bacteroidales > Prolixibacteraceae > CAINVV01. Next base: position 3,141 of record JAJTBP010000299.1, read on the forward strand.
CTCCGTAGTTGGGTTCCCCGGGTGGCACCCTTTTGAAATAATACAAATAGGACTTTCCTTTCCCTTTTTCCGCTTGCAACCTAGCCCATGCATAGTTGTTCCACCCAAAGAAGAGCTGGTTGATCAATTTCTGCGATCCGGCAGCCTCTTCATCTGTGTTTCCGGGGAAAAGATGAAGGAAATTTTCTGCCTTATCCCCATATTGTTTTTTCATGTTTTCCTTGTAAACATTGGCTTTGGCCGGGGGAGCAAAGGAGATGCCGTCATCGGCGTTCCAACCGGTAATCAGTGCGACATCGTTGCAATGCCCAGTTTCAAAGGCCTCGTAGACGGATGGAATGACCACTTGGTCGACGGTGACACCAAAGCGACCCTGAATCTTGAGCAGCTCTGCGGCATCCATCTTTCTCAGGTCAGCGATGGATTTCCCTTGCAATCCTTCGGTGATCTTTTGGCCACCCGCTTCGGCCTCTCTCAGGGATTGTCCCAATGACAGTTTTCCAAACATGCCGCCACTTTGGGCGATGGCTTTGCAGAACAACCCTTTGGCCAGTGGAGAAACCACCAGCATGTTCACACTGAAGGCTCCCGCCGATTGTCCGGCAATGGTCACATTGCCCGCATCTCCGCCGAAGGCGTTAATATTTTCCTTTACCCATTTCAAGGCGGCAATCTGGTCCAGTATGCCATAATTCCCCGATGTTTTGAGATCACTCTCCGCCGAGAGTTCCGGATGGGCCAGGAATCCGAGGATGCCCAGGCGATAGTTGATGGTGACAAATACCACTCCTTTTCGCGCCATTGCCTCCCCATCGTACAAAGGGACGGTTCCCGATCCGCCGGTGAAGGCTCCCCCATGAATCCAAACCATCACGGGCAATTTGTCGCTACCGGATCGGGCAGGGGTCCAGACATTCAGATAGAGACAATCCTCGCTGATGGGCGACTCAGGGGCCATAAACTCTTTCGACCAGCAATAGAAAGGCTTGGGC
>JAJTBP010000300.1 GCA_021286825.1 Marinilabiliales bacterium
AATGCCACCAGGGATGATACGGCCACCCAGATGGCTACTACGGCAAATACTTTTTTCTTGATCATGATTGACGCTGTTAAATTATCTATCCAATAGACGCACATAAAATCAGAATGTTGCACAGAAAAGGTTCAGATATCCTTTTTTTCGAAAATTTTTAGACAAGAAAGCCGTCTCCTGCAGAAAAATCCTGGCAGGCTACGGCTTTCGGGCTTCGTTCTAACTATTTATTTACCTAAAGTGAACCTCTCCACCACTTGAACTATCCGAATTCCTGCTGGCAGGATTTCCGAGTACTGTAATTTCTGCACCACTGCTGGCATGTGCCTGCACATCCTTGGTGATGTTGATGGTCAGCTCCGCTCCGCTGGATGAGGTGACATTCCCCTTCTCTGCGATCAGGTGACTGGCCTTCAAGTCTGAACCGCTGGAACTTTCCGCATAAACCGATTGGGTAGTACCCGAGACATTCAATTCGCTGCCACTACTGGAAGAGAGTGAAATGCTTTTGCAGACCACCTCCATGTGGACTTCCGATCCGCTGGAAGCGTCAATCCGAAGCTCGTCCGAATTGATCGGGCCGGTACTCTTAGCCTCTGATCCGGAACTGGCATGCAACGACTTCAGTTGTTTCAACGTGACGTATACTTTCATTTTTTTGGCATGGAGGATGCTCTCTTCCATGTAAATTCTCAATTCACTGCCCCTGACTTCTGTCTTGAGTATGGGTTGAATGTTTTCGTCGGCTTCGACGACCACTTTTTCTGTATTGTCCTGATTCATTACCAGTTCAATGCCGCTGCTCACCTTGATGGCATCGAATCCCGACAGGTTGCGATCCTGGGAGACCACTTTTCCGTTGCCACGGATATGTGGTATGCAGGAGATGGTCGAAAGAGAGGCGGCGATCAGCAGGAAAACGGTTACTGATTTCCGGATTTTCACGTTCATAGCATTGATTTTTAGGTACAACATTTGGTTCACTATTCATAAGACGCACCCTAGGTGAAATCGTTACAACTCCGGCAAAGGAATTTTAGCCAGAATAAAGATCGGAAGACGGAAGTCCTTGGATCGGCTGACCTTACAGCAAAAAAGCCGCTCCTGCAGTTGCAGAGGCGGCTTTTCGATATGGCAGAGGAGACCTTCTATTCTTTCAGGCTCTCACTTTTTTTTTCTTCCGATGCAGGAGGAGTTGCGGGTTCGTCGTCTTTCATTGCTTTCTTGAACTCCTTCATTCCTTTTCCCAAACCGCCCATCAATTCCGGAATTTTCTGACCTCCGAACAGGAGCAGCAGAGCCGCAATAATCAGGACAACATGTGCACCACTTAAAACACCCAATATAAATAAGTTCATAACTCCCTGTTTTTATCGTTCGTTCGCAAATATAAGAATCTTTTCAATCTATTATTCCGGCTCATTTAAATAATTTCAGGATGTCATTTCCATTGGCATAGAGCAGCAAGGTGAAGAGCAGAACCATTCCGGTGATCTGGGCATATTCCAGAAATTTGTCACTGGGTTTCCTTCCGGTAACGATCTCATAGAGCAGAAACAGGACATGCCCGCCATCCAATGCAGGGATGGGAAGAATGTTCATGACGGCCAATATGATCGAGAGAAATGCGGTCAGACTCCAGAACGCTTCCCAATCCCATACGCCCGGGAAAATGTTTCCGATGGCGATGAATCCGCCCAAAGACTCATAGGCCTTTGTTTTGGGGGTGAAAAGCAGTTTGAATTGTTTCAGATAGTCGCCAACGGCATGGTATCCTTTGACGAATCCGGCCGGTATCGCTTCCCAAAAACCGTAGTGCACGGTTTTGTATTCAAAAAGGCCATCCAAATCAAAATTCTTCTGGAATCCAAGGATGCCATCCGATCCGACGTTCACTTTTTTGAAGAAGGTGGTTCCCTTGCGCTTTACCTCCAGAAGGACCGTCTTATTTTTTGAGGCTTGAAGTTTGTCTGTAAACTGATCATAGTAGGTGTACCGGATGCTGTCGAGTGAAAGGATTTCATCGTCCAGTTCCAGACCGGCATCCCGAGCAGCTGATTGTTTGGCGAAAGCCGCGATTTTGCAGGTGAAGGGAACCCTCAATGTGATGATCCCCTTGTCTGTGAGCAATTTGGGGATGATCTCCTTGGGAATGCTGACGGTTATTTTTTGGTTGTCACGGAGGACTTCAATGGTACGGGCACCATCCAGTACAATCGTTGGAACAATCTTGGTAAAACTCTCCACCGGTTTGTTGTCGACCGACAGAATCATGTCCCCATTGGCCAGTCCCATCTCTTTTCCAGTCTGGGAAACCACAATGCCATATTTTGCATTTTGTGTGGGTAGGTATTGTTCGCCCCAGACGTACAGAATGGTGGAATAGAGAATCAATGCCAGAATCAGATTGAAGAGAACACCTCCAACCATGATCAGCAAACGCTGGAAACTGTTTTTGGAACGAAACTCCCAGGGCTGCGGGGGAAGTTTCATCTGCTCCTTGTCCATCGACTCATCGATCATTCCCGATATCTTGACATAGCCTCCCAGGGGCAGCCATCCGATGCCGTATTCCGTCTCCCCTTTGCGGGTCTTGAAGAGTGAGAACCACGGATCGAAGAAGAGATAGAATTTTTCAACCCGGCATCTGAACAATTTGGCAAAGATGAAATGGCCAAATTCGTGCACGATGACGAGCAGGGAAAGGCTCAGAATGAACTGTGCTGCTTTTACGAGTACTAGCATATTTGTAGCTGTTTTTTATTTTTTCTCTCTAATGATCTCATTCGCCAGAAGCCTTGCCTCCCGATCCGATTCCAGATAGTCCTCCAGGTCCGGGGAGGCAATGAAGCCTACGGATTCCATCACCTTTTCGTTGATGGCGGGCATGTCCAGGAAGGAGATCTGTCCTTCCAGAAAGGCTTTTACCGTGATTTCATTGGCAGCATTTAACACACAAGCCAGATTGCCACCTTTATACAAAGCTTCGTACGAAAGTGCAAGGTTACGAAAATTTTTCGTATCAGGCGCAGTGAAGGTGAAGGTCCCAAACTCGGAGAAGCGGAATCGGGGCAGTTCATTCTTGATGCGAATGGGATAAGCCAATGCAAACTGTATGGGCATTCGCATGTCGGGAATTCCCAGTTGAGCCTTGATGGATCCATCGCAGAACTGGACCATCGAATGGATGATGCTTTGGGGGTGGACCACCACCTCGATCTGTGAAGGTTGCAATCCAAAGAGCCATTTGGCTTCGATGATTTCGAAGCCCTTGTTCATCAGGGTGGCAGAATCGATGGTGATTTTTGCCCCCATATCCCAGTTGGGGTGTTTCAGGGCTTCGCGGACTGTCACGCCTGCCAGCTCTTCCCTGCTTTTGCCGTGGAAGGGTCCCCCCGAACAGGTGAGGATGATCTTTTCGACCGAGGCCTCATCCTCTCCGGTAAGGCATTGGAAGATGGCCGAGTGTTCCGAGTCGATGGGAAGGATCTCCACCCTGTTTTCAAGGGAGAGTCGGGTGATCAGATCACCGGCTACCACGAGCGTTTCCTTGTTGGCCAGGCAGATTTGTTTGCCGGCTTTGATTGCCTGAATGGTGGGAATCAGGCCTGAGAAACCCACCATGGCTGTCACGACGGTGTCGATGGAAGCCATTGACATGGATTGTGCGATGGCCGAATGGCCGGCATAAACCTTGATTGGATAGTCGGCCAGGGCCTCTCTGACGAGTGGATATTTTTCCTCATTGCTGATGATTACCACATTCGGCTGAAATCGTTTGGCCTGACCAATCAGGATGTCCACGTTGTTGTTGGCGGTCAGCAACTCAACTGAGAAGAGGTCCGGATTTCGGGCGATGACATCCAATGTCTGCTGACCGATAGAGCCAGTGGATCCGAGGATGGCTATTCTTTTCATGGGATAGGGAGGTTAAAAGCTGATGTATTCTTCCGGATTGACTGGCGAACCATTGACCCACAACTCGAAATGAAGATGGGGTCCGGTGGTCTCCTTCCCGGTATTTCCCATCAGGGCAATGACTTCACCGGCCCGTACCTTGGCGCCCGGCTTTTTCAGCAGTGCGGCATTG
>JAJTBP010000301.1 GCA_021286825.1 Marinilabiliales bacterium
GCCGGATCTCTTCCCGTCCCTGGTTCTTGCGTTGCAACTGAAGCATCAGGCACTCCCTCAGATCCCGTGCTCCCACCCCAGGGGGATCCAGTTGCTGAATGATTCCAAGGATTCCTTCAAGCTCCCTGGCTGAGGTCAGCAGATTCCGCCCAAAGGCAATGTCGTCTGAGATAGCCTCCAGATCCCGACGCAGGTATCCGTCTTCATCAATGTTTCCGATGATCTGTTCGGCCAGGATGGCATCATGCTCCTTCATCATCACCATGGCCACCTGCTCCTGCAGGAATTCATGGAAAGAGGCGGATTCGGAATAGGGGATTTCGGAGACTTTGTCATCCTTCGAGTAGTTGTTGGACTCATACCGGTAAGAGGGATAATCCTCCTCGTTCAGATAGTCATCCACCGAAAACTCCTCGTTGTCGTGGTCCTCCTTGGTCTTAAGGTCGTTGATGGGCTCCTCTTCGGCAGGAGAATAGTCTCCCTCTTCCATCTCCAGCACCGGATTCTCTTCCAGTTCCTTTTTGATGCGCTGTTCCAGCTGCAACATAGGCAACTCCAGCAGCTTGATTACCTGAATCTGCTGCGGAGAGAGCTTCTGTAGCAGTTTTTGCTGGAGTGAAAGATGTTGCATTTTCCAATTTTAGAACTCGCAGTTTTTGGGCGTCCTCGCGAAAGGAATGACATCGCGGATGTTGCCCATGCCGGTCACAAAAAGCATCAGCCTTTCAAAACCCAGGCCAAACCCGGCGTGCGGACAACCGCCAAAGCGCCGTGTATCCAGATACCATTCCATCTCATGTTTCGGGATGTTCATCTCATCCATGCGTGCCTCAAGCACTTCAATCCGCTCCTCACGCTGCGATCCGCCAATGATCTCCCCGATCTGCGGAAAGAGCACGTCCATGGCGGCAACCGTTTTCCCATTGTCGTCCAGCCGCATATAAAAGGCTTTGATCTCCTTGGGATAGTTGGTGAGGATCACCGGTTTCTTGAACTCCTGCTCAACGAGGTAGCGTTCGTGCTCACTCTGAAGATCGGTACCATAACCCGTTACCGGATACTGGAATTTCCCCTTCTTGTTGGGCTTGGAGTTTATGAGTATCTCAATCGCCTGGCTATAGGGAAGGCGAACAAAATCATTTTCGGCGACAAACCGCAGCTTGGAAATCAATTCCATGGAACGCTGCTCAACCGGCTTGTTCTTTTCCTCTTCCGTCAGACGGTTGCTCAGGAACTGCAGGTCATCCATGCAATGATCGAGGGCGTAGTTGATCAGGTATTTGAGGAAATCCTCCGCCAGGTCCATGTTGTCGTTCAGATCAGAAAAGGCCACTTCCGGTTCAATCATCCAGAACTCGGCCAAATGCCTGGAAGTATTGGAGTTTTCAGCCCTGAAAGTGGGTCCGAAGGTATAGATCTTGGCCAGCGCCATCGCAAACAACTCACCCTCCAGCTGACCCGAAACGGTAAGATTGGCCGGTTTTCCGAAGAAATCCTGACTGAAATCTACCTTCCCTTCTTCATTCAACGGTGCATTTTCGGCAGGGAGAACCGTGACACGGAACATCTCGCCTGCCCCTTCGGCATCGGAACTGGTGATGATCGGCGTGTGAACGTTGTAGAAACCGCGCTCATGAAAGAAGGAGTGAATGGCGTAGACCATGGCATGCCGTATCCTGAAAATGGCGCTGAAAGTGGCAGTCCTGGGACGCAAATGGGCCATCTCCCGCAGGAACTCGAGGGTGTGCCGCTTGGGCTGTATCGGATATTTTTCGGGATCCGCAAGGCCAATCACCTCGATGGTTCTGGCATTCAACTCAACAGCCTGGCCCGAACCGGCCGAAGCCACCAACGTTCCGGTGACACCCAAGGCTGTGCCTGTATTGATGTTTTTGATCAGATCTTCCCCGAACAACTCCGCCTCGGCTACCACCTGCAGGTTATGGATCGTTGAACCATCATTCAACGCTATGAAGTTTACATTTTTGCTGCCACGACGGGTCCTGACCCATCCTTTCACCGTAATCTCTGCACCAACCTGGCCTGATTTTAAAACCGATGCGATCTCTGTTCTTTTCATTTCTACCGTTCTTTCGGATATGGAGGTCCTGATTATTGATTTGTTCTAAAAGACAAAAATAGTCATTTTGGCGGCTTCTTGACAAGGGATCCGTCAAAATCCATTGCTTATCCTGTCAAATTCAATCCGTTCAGAGAATCCTGTCATCGTTTTTTTTCCGCTTCCGCGGATCGGTGGGCTTCATCTGTTGCCTTTTCGGCTATTTTTGCCGAAAAGCATCGACATGACCTTTTCAGATTGGCATTCCCTATGCGAGCATCTTGGCGCGCAATTCAATATAGAACCTGACCTCAACGGGGTATTGTTCCTGGTGGGGATCCGCGAACGCGGACTGACCTTTCAACCCTTTTCAAAAGAGGAAAAAATGAGCCTCATCCATTTGGGTAGCTGTACCCTTTACCTGGAGATGGGACTGCTTGAAAGAAGCGGAACGGATGAGGAGGGATGGCCCATCTTTACGCAGCGCTCCCTGGCACCCACCATCCCGGAAGAACGCAAACACAAGATTTTGCAGGAATGTGCCTTGCGCTATTTCAGCAGGATCTACCCGTGAGTTCAGGAAAGCCAGGCAATCCAGGCAGGTAGGATCAGGATGGCCATCAGCGTGGAAAGTACCACCAGTCGTCCGGCGAGTTGGGTATTTAGCCGATACTGATGCGAAAGGGCATAAGCGGTGAGACCGGATGGCATCGCCGCATCCAAGACGGAGCATTTCAGCGATAGGGCATCCATCGGTAGGTGACGGACCGCAAGAAAAAAGAGGGCTGGCAACAAGACCGTGATGATCAAGGACATAACCAGAACCGGATACCATTCCTTGAGCCGGCCCAATCGCTGCGATCCCATGAAAATCCCCAACGAGAGCAAGACAACAGCAGTTACGGAATTGGAGATGATTTCGAGCGATTTCATCACCACGGCCGGAAGGGTGATCTTGAGCAGCGATCCGGCAGTACCCAGAAAGACCGCTATCATCAACGGATTGGTCACCAGCTTGACCAGCATCGTCCGAAAATGAAGCTTGCCTCCACCGGCCACCTCGATCAGGATCAGGGCAAGCGAAAACATCCAGAATAGATAAATAGAGGAGAGAATCACCGCCTGGTCCATCGCCTTTGCACCGAAGCTGCTGACCAGGACCGGGATGCCCAGATAGGTGATGTTCCCGAAGCCAAACAGGAGCACCAGGGATTGCCGTGTCGTGGTTTTCAGTTTCAGGATTGCCCCAACTGGAAATGCCAGCAACATGCAGACGATGAGATAGATGGAGTTGGAAAGCAGCAGGCCGGCATTTTCCGAAAGGCTGAAATTCATCTTGAGCATGGCACTGAAAATCAGGGCCGGGAAACCTATCTTCAAGGCATATTTGTTCAGGACATCCGCCCAATCGGGTGTGGCACCCTTCAACTTGATCATCACCACTCCCGCCAGGATCACCAGGAAGAGCGGAAGGATGGTTTGAAATGCCAGAACAAATGAGGCCATGGTGGGTCGTTTGGTTGTGTATTTGGAGAAGGAGGGAATGAAGGGATTGAAGGGAGTGAAGGGATTGAAGGGATTGAAGGGATTGAAGGGATTGAGGGGGTTGAAGGGAGTGAAGGGAGTGAAGGGAGTGAAGGGATTGAAGGGAGTGAAGGGAGTGAAGGGATTGAAGATCACATCATGATTTCTGCTTTCCTCTTCCGGTCTCCAGTCTCCTGTTTCCGGTCTCCAGTCTCCTGTTTCCGGTCTCCCTCAACCACACCATCTTGCGCCGCTTCTATTCGCTGTGCTTCTAGCCCTTAAGCACTGTCTCAATTCCCGTCAGCTCATCCTTTGTAAAGGTGAGGTTCTGCTGGGCAGCCAGGTTGTCTTTCAGCTGTTTGAGTGAACTGGCGCCAATCAGGACGGAGGTGACCCTTTCGTCCTTGAGCAGCCAGGCGATGGCCATCTGAGCCAGCGACTGTCCACGCTGCAGGGCTATCCCGTTCAGGGCCTTCACCTTCTCCATCACCGGCGG
>JAJTBP010000302.1 GCA_021286825.1 Marinilabiliales bacterium
CGCTACTTCGCCAGGGATGGGAGGCCCGGTCTGGGGGGGAACGACCTTTTCATCAGCCGGCTTGAGAATGGGAAGTGGTCTCTTCCGGTCAATCTGGGTTATCCGATCAACAGCCGGTTTGACGAGGCCGGACTGATCGTTGAGGCCACCCGACCCATTGCCTGGTTTAGTTCAGACCGGAATCCGGGTCGTGGCAAAGACCTCTTCTCTTTTGAACTGCCGGAAACTATGCGGCCTTCTGCCGTCTCCTACCTGAAAGGGATCATCACCGATGCTACGGATGGCCATTCTGTTCCGTCAACCATTCGGCTTACGGATTTGGATAGCGGTAAACTTTTGCGAGCGTTGCAGCCAGAGGAGAACAAGGGTAACTTCCTGCTCTGTCTACCTGCAGGTCGCCGATATGGATACCAGCTCACTGCTGAAGGTTATCTGTTCGTTTCAGGCAATCTGGACTTGCCCGCAGGAAGCACAGATCTGCATCCCGTGGTGGAAGAATTCAGGTTAAGGCGGATCGCTCCCGGCAGCACAACGGTGCTCAACAACCTTTTCTTTGCCACCGACTCCTGGCGATTGCTCGAAAGCTCAGCCGTTCAGTTGGACGAGATGGCCCAATTCATGAAGCTCAATTCAGGTGTGGTGATGGAGATCATCGGTCATACCGACAATACAGGCACGGCAGGCCACAATCTGGAATTGTCGGCCAAACGGGCGGTTGCCGTTGCTGAAGCCTTGAAAAGTCGCGGCATAGAACCCTGGAGACTTTCAACGATGGGCAAGGGAGCCACTGTTCCGGTTGCCACCAACGAAACGGAAGCGGGAAAGAGCCTGAATCGCAGGACGGAATTCCGGGTGAAGGAGATCCGGAAACCTTAACGGAAGTTTTATTCGTCGGCAGTTCATAAAGTGGATGCATTCCGGCAGAATCCCTACCTTTGCAAAAATGGTGCTTACCAAATACGAATCCACATGAGAAATTTTTTGGGTTTTGGGATCGCAATGCTGATGGGTCTGCTTCTTACGGGATGTTCAATCCAGTCGAGGCTCTCCAGCCATTACAAGGGAAAATCCTTTGGTGTGGTCATGACGGATATGGGTGCCCCAACGCAGGTCGAACAACTGGTGGGTGGCGGCACACTCCGCACCTATGTGCACAAACGGATGTTGGCCGAAACCCCCATCAATACCGGTCAGTTTCAGTACGACACTTTCAAGAGTCCCAAGGTGATGAAGTCGGAATGGATCCGATTCAAGGTGGATGAACAGGGAATCGTACGGGAGGTGACCTACTCAAGTGAATACGGCAAATAGGCAAGAAGCGATCCGCCGTAGGCTAAAATGCAATTGTAAACAACAGTCTATCTGAATTTTACTGCGGATCGCAAGGCGTCGTCATGCCTCCGATGGAAATTCAGTTCATTTTTTTCAAAAATCCGCAAAAGCATCGGCAGGATTCAATTTTTTTTATACATTTGCCACGCAAAAAAGTTCTGCCCAGATGGTGAAATTGGTAGACACGCCAGCTTGAGGGGCTGGTGCCGGTTACGGTGTGCAAGTTCGAGTCTTGTTCTGGGCACCCTCAGATAAAGCGCTTAAATTCAAAGTTTAAGCGCTTTTTTCATGTTTAGAAACGAGCGATCGCTCCAGTTTGCCTGAGGGTATCAAAAGGGAAGGACTACCGGTCAAATCTGAAATTTGGCCATACGATTAAACCCGGGACCTTCCAACGGATTGCCTCGATGATGTGGGAGAATGTATTGGGGTAGCATGGTTCCCGGGGCTACGCTGGGCCGCCCGATTCCCTTCCCAAATTCCCCTCGGGCGTCGATCGGCCAAAATCGCCGATAAACCCGGCGAAATGCTGCTTCCTTCTCGATTTCTGCTATATTTGGTTTCCATTTTAATGACTGTTAATTTCCAAAATACCATGAGAAGATTAGCCCTTGTGTTTGTGTTGATGTTTGGCGCTCTCCTGACGAGGGCCGAGAACCTGGTTCCTTGTGCGAGCTGGAAGATCTCCAGTCCCAGCAAACAATTTATGCCTCTTTTTGCCGGGAAGCCCTCGGTGGATGGCAAAAAATTCGATCAGGCAGCCTGGCTGGAAAGCATACAAGCCGATACGACAGGTTGGAAGGATTGGAAAGTGGAGGTCGTGGCGAAGGATAGCCTTGTCACCTCCGTAAAAGGGAAAGATCAGCTGGTGCAGATGGCTGGATTTGTCAGAAATGACCGCTGGATGAAAGCCACCCTGAACATTCAGACCAACACCCTCTTTGAACTCTACCTGGATGGCAAAAAGGTGAAATCACAGGGTACTGTAGCCGAAAAGACGGTCAAGGTAGATCTCACACTGGGAACCGGTATTCATCAATTGCTGTTGAAGATGATCACGACCGGTGAAACCCTTCGTTTCGCTGCATCACTCAAGGCAGCCGACCCTTCGGTCGTTACCTGGGGCACCACCCCGGGCAGGTTGCTTACCATTCATGATGTTTTGGAAGGAGAGGGGATATCCGGGGCAAGACTTTCAGCTTCAGGTAAATACCTACTCGTTCAGACCTATCAGGTTTTGCCGGGAAGCGGCAAGACCCAGAGTGCCTTCCGCATCCTCGATCTGGAACAATCCAAGACCCTCTTCTCTTTACGCAATGGCTCTTTCCGGGCCGACTGGCTCCCCAAAACCGATCGGTTGAGCTATCAGGTAAACAACGAAAGTGGTACGGAGATCTGGGTGTACGATCCCAAAGAGGGAACCGAATCGATCGTTGCCACCGGCCTCAAATCGCTTGAAAGGGTGCAATGGTCTCCCAATGAGGATTACTTCATCTTCTCAACGGGTGTAGAGGCCGAGAAACCAGGCGATCTGAAAAGGATCTTTGGAAACGATGACAGGATTCCCAACAACAGAAACCGCTCCTACCTTTCCATTTATGATTTGAAGGCGCATATCGCGCGTCCTTTGACCGTGGGCGCTGAGTCGGCATCTCTGCATGACCTCTCGCCGGATGGTTCCAGGATGCTCTTCTCCACGAGCAAGATGGATTATACCGTTGTCCCCTTTTCCAAACAGACCCTTTACGAACTGAACCTGCAGACCATGGTTGCCGATACCCTTTGGAAAGACAAATTGTACGGGGGATCCTGCAGTTATTCACCCGACGGAAGCCAACTGCTGGTCTCCGGAGGTCCGGAGACTTTTGGTCCGATGGGTGTAAAGGTCTCCAAGGGGCGCATTCCCAACAGCTATGACGGACAATTGTTCCTGTTTGATCTGAAATCACGAAAAGCGGAGCCCCTCACACGAGATTTTGATCCTGCCATAGAGCGGAGTCATTGGTCCAGGGATGGTTTTGTCTACTTGACAGCCGTAGAAAGGGATTTCGTTGGTTTGTACCGTCTCGATCCCCGGAAAAAAAGCTTCACCAAATTGAATGTGCCTGTCGATGTGATCACCGCAGCAGATTTTGCAGAGAATAAGGCGCTTTGCGTCATCACCGGAAGCAGTGTTCAGTCGCCCGATCAATTGTATAGTGTGGACCTGAATACGGGGAAAACAAGTTTCCTCATGGAGCCCAAGGCGCATCAACTGGCAGATGTGAAATTTGGTGCTTCGGAGGACTGGAACTTTGTCAATGCTGCCGGAACGAAGATTTATGGTCGCATCTACTTTCCCGTCGATTACGATCCAGCTAAAAAATACCCGCTGATTGTCAATTACTATGGCGGAACAACACCCACCAACCGTGCATTCGACGGCCGTTATCCCAAGAATGTATGGGCTGCTGAAGGCTACCTTGTCTATATCCTGCAGCCCAGTGGTTCTACGGGGAAAAGAGGCAATCGACGACATCATCGAGGGCACCCGTAAATTTCTTGCAGCCCATCCCGCTGCCGATGCAGCCAATGTGGGATGCATTGGTGCATCCTATGGCGGATTTACCACCATGATGCTTCAGACGCGAACCGATCTTTTCAAAACGGCCATTGCCCATGCAGGCATCAGTGACATCAGCAGTTATTGGGGCGAGGGTTACTGGGGCTACTCCTATAGTTCAGGGGCTACCA
>JAJTBP010000011.1 GCA_021286825.1 Marinilabiliales bacterium
ACGACCAGCAGTTTCAGTTTACGCATCGGGGAATCTATTTTCTTTTTCATCATCTTAAATCTTTGTTTGTTAGTAGAATAACTGAAGGAATTGGTGAGGCTGAAAACGGGTGCCCCCAACAACTGATTGAGCAAGGCGGCCCGGTAAATGGCCGGATCAGCCGTTTGCTGCAGGGCCATCTCGTCGGCCAGAAACTCATGATTCTGACGCACAAGATGCGCATAAACCCATGCAAAAGGATTGAACCACTGTACAATGCAGACAATCTCAACCAATAGCAGATCCAACCAGTGCTTTTGACGAATGTGCTCCCGCTCGTGATTCATGATCTCCTCCATTTCAGATTTTTCGATGGAAGGATTGACAAATACGAAGGAGAAGAATGAAAACGTGGAGAGAAATTCAGTCGTCCGTACCAGTTTGACAGCTCCCGACCGTTCATATCCGGTCCGCTTCAGATGACGCAGGATTTTACCGGTCTGGTAAAGCATCCTGGACAAGAAGAGCAGAATTCCGGTAAGATAAATCCAGGCATAGAATGGCAAAAGCGGCTTGTCCTCTTGTACCAGTCCGCCGGGAATCAGATCCCCTACCGAGGAGGATTGAACTGCCGGTGTGACCACAACTTCGTAATGAAAGGCGAAAAAGGGAAAAATCAGCGAAGCAATCATTCCAAACAACAGGTACAGCCTGTTGATCTTGAAAAATCGCTCGTTACGCAGCACCAGCAAAAACAGCAGTGCAAAACCGGTCAGCCATGCGGCTGATCTGAACAGAATCAGGCCTGTTGTTTCCATGTTATTCGGTTTTATTGCGTTTGGCCAGCTCCCGCTTCGTCTCTTCCATCAGAAGCTCCAGATCATGGATCGAAAGATCATTCTCCCGGGCAAAAAAGGAAGCCATCGTCGAGAAGGAGTTGTTGAAGTAATTGTTCATCAAACCGAACAACTGCTTTCCCGAATACTCCTTTTTCTCCACAAGCGGATAGTAGACAAATACCTTCCCGTAATCCTTGTGGCCAACAAATCCCTTTCGCTCCAGAATCCTGACAATCGTCGATACCGTGTTACGCGCCGGCTTGGGATCTTCGAACCTGTCCAGAATGTCTTTGACAAGTCCCTCACCCAAATCCCACAATATCTGCATCACCTGTTCTTCTGATTTTGTAAGTTGCATGGTTTTCAGTTTATCAATCCTTCAAAACAAATATATGACTAAAAACTTAGTCAAACAATAGCCTTAGCATTTTTTAACTAAATTTTTAGTCATGAGCTGTCCTGCCCGGAGTCTCCTAACCCGGGAAGGTGTGTCGAATCTGTGGAAAACAGGAAGCAAGAAGAAGCCTGTCAGGCTTTTCCTGAAGAAAATATCGCTGGAAATCAGTTTTCTACCTTTGATCCGGCCACCAGGGTCCGGCCTTTGAACGCGGCATAATCCAACGGGTATTTGTACACCCGGAAAACCGAATTCATCAACTCACCGCTTCTGGCTGCATCGGCAGGAATGGTGGCTCCCTGTGTCATCGGACCAGTGGCAGCCACCGGACAGATGTATTTCCAGACCATGACGCCCTCTGAAGTGACTTCAAGGAACTGTCCGACAGTTCCCGAGCAGATGAGGGTGTTGCCATTGGGCAATCGATAGGCTCCCGAAATATTTTCGGAGTATAGGGGGTTGGCATCCGTTCCCTTGTAGGTCCAGTAGAAATTGGCAGGGCCTATGACGGTGCCCGCAGTCACCGAATAGTTGCCATTGCTGTCCACAGCCGGGATAAATTCATCAGCCGTTGAATAATCGCCCCGACCCAGACCATTGTTGAAGCAGGTGAGGTTCCCGGCTCCCGGATAACCTGTTTTGACCCATTCAACGTCGTGTTGCTGAAAGTAACGCTGGTCGGCTGCGGTTCCCGAACGATAGGCCATGGGATTGCCCCAGCGGTAGAGCAGGTCACCCCCTTTGCCTCGCTTCCCGCCGGTATGGCTTTTCGCTTCCGCTGTCGTGGTGCTGTGATCGATGATCCAGACTTCACTGTTTCCACGTACACTCAACGCAATTTGATCGAAACCGGGATGGTAATCAATCGAGTTCATGTGGTTCCAAAAAGAGGGTAGGTTTTTTTGATCCCCTGCACAGTCGATCAGTTCCGGATGCGACTTGACCACACCATAGTTGTTCTTGGAGGCATCAAAGTCCTGAATCAGGTGATCCCACGTATGCCATTCCCAGACGACTGTGCCGCCCTCCGGATAGGTGGGTTTGATTTCTGCGACATAATCCGGGAGCATCATCCCCTTTTGGGCGATCTCCGGTTGAAACTTTGCCGGATTGAAACCAGCGGCAAGACATTCGGCATAGCTCTTTTTCTCAATGACCAGCATCAGAACATTTCCATTGGGCAGCTTCCGGATGTCGTGATGCTGCATGTAGGTATCGGTCGAAAAATCGAGTTGCCAGACCAGATTGTCGTCCCAATCATATTCCTCGATCCTTCCGCCTTCACCCCCGCCACTGCTCAACTTGCCTTTGGTCATGCAGGACCTCAGGATGTGGCCGTTTTCCAAAAGATAAACGGATTGTCCCGGGGGATACTTGCTGGCCGTCCACTTGTGCAGGATCCGGCCATCGTTGTTGATCAGATAGGTGGCGGTATACTGTTTGGGAGCAAAGAGCAGATAACCCGGACAGGCTTTGGTGGTATTGAGTATCAGTCCCATGTTGTTGGAACTGTTGCCTGCATCGATGACCCCATTGGTTTGTCCATCCGTCGTATCCGAAAGTCCACTTTGATCGGATCGCCTACACGACAGGATCAGCAGGGCGCCAATCAACAGAATGGAGAGCAACCTTCGCACGCTACAAAAAATCGTCTTGCATTTCATCTGATTATCTCTTGGTTTGTCTATTCTTTGAAAGTCAATGGCTTCAGGGACCGCCTCGTCTGGCATTGCCGAAAACCATTGGATCGGACCAGCTGGTCTTTTCCTGAAAGCGGGCATCTCTCTAGTTTCGGGCAACCCGAAATCCCAGATGGTAATAGGGATGATTGGGATCCTGCGGACCCCGGTAATAAGTGGGGTTGCGGTTTGAAACCCTCGAATGGCCATCATTCACCCCACCGGTTACCAATCCATTGTACCAGTTTCCGCCTCGCATGCCCCGATAAGGTTTCCCATCCGGCATCAAAAAACCGGTGTCAGGTCCCCGCGGATTCTCCTTTGGGCTTTTTGCGTAATAATCTTGTCCATACCAATCGTTGACATATTCCCAGACATTGCCCTGCATGTCATAGAGCCCATATCCGTTTTTGCCATCGGCTGTCTGATAACTCGGTGCACTTCCCGGCCAATTAAAGACAGATTTGAGTTTCAGCTGTCCATCGTAGAAACCAACTGGAGTTGTTTGGGGATAGGGACCCGTTTCGTAAGGATCACCCGATTCGGGCAAGTTGACGGCCGATTTGTCGATGGAATTGCCATTGGGATAATTGAGATAGGGATCCGTATGCCCTCCCCGCGCAGCATATTCCCATTCGGCCTCAGTGGGCAGCCGGTACCCATTCTTCGTAAAATCGCAGATCCAGGAATCCGGATGATAACAGACATTCAACCCGTTGCTTTCGCTTAGCCAGTTGCAGTAGGCTGCGGCACCACACCAGGAAACACCTACCACGGGATGGTCGGCTCTGAAATCCGCAATTGAAAACTGGACTCCGTCATAACCGATGCTGTAATAATCTGCGTACTGATGGGTGTAACAATAGATCTCTCCGCCACCGGAGGGCAAAACCGTTTGATTTTGAACCTTGATGGCCCCCTTTTTCAGGCTGCTGTTGAGAAAATCCAGGAACTGCCGGTTGGTAATCTCCAGCTTGGAGATCCGGAAAGCACTGAGCGTGACCTGGTGGATGGGCAATTCATCGCTGGGATGAGAGGGGTCGACAAATCCGAAATGATCCCCCATGTCAAAGGTGCCGGCAGGTATCTGCGCCTCCGCCAGTGTCACCGTCGGCGGGGTGACATCATCCGTTGTCGTGACCGCTTCCGATCGCACACATCCCCACACCGCCGTCAATAGGCCGAAACAAATGAGACCGGTCCTCCCGTCCTTGGGCCAATTTCCCCACCTCTTTTTCATCATGGATAGCTTTTGTTAGATCATTTTCTCATCACCCATCCGCTACGGAAGGGTATATTGAGCGGCAATGTCACCATTCTTGCCCGATGAACCCTCCTCCTGCGGAAGTAGCGTCTTGACATAATCCACCTTCACCTGGGCATCTGTCACCGTGACGCGGATAAATCCACGGCCGGGTAAAAGGATGCCATCCTTGTATCCATAGTCTGCAGCCGATAGGTTGGTCAGGTTGCGGTTGGAGGGTTGCGGGCATTCCTGATATATGATTCCATCCTTCTCTTGCTTGCCGTAAAAATGGTCATGACCGTGAAAGAAGATATTGGTCTTGCTCTCCTTCATCAGGGTGTGGAGAGGCTTGCCCCATCCCGGCCGGTATTTGTCGAAGCCATAGGTGCCATCCAGGTTATTCCCTCCCTGTTCAAAATAGTCTACAAATTCGGTTCCTCCCCTGGCGTCATTGCCATTCCCCCCCAGGATCTGGTGGCAGAAGACAAATTTGTATTGGGCCTTGCTGGAAGAGAGGAGGTTCTTAAACCAATTGTACTGATCGGCGCCCAGGGTCCATCCCCAGCCCGGTTTGGATGTGGTATACCAATAGGGATCCAGGATGACGAAGAGGGATTTTCCCCATTCAAAGGCATAATAGCTCTTGCGAAGACCAACCAGGGCCTCGGGTTTGGAATTGCCCGAATAAAATGCATTGGGCGATGGATTGGGAAAGTAAAGGTTTCTGGTAAGCGAGGCCATCACCGGGAGACTACTGGCTGTGCCATCCAGCGACCAGCCCAGTTCTCCTTCATGATTTCCGATGACGAGATAAAGCGGGACAGAGTGGCAGATCCTGTCGAAAAAAGAGCGCAACAAAAGGTGCCTGGCGGTGATGGTCGGCTGATCTTTCGATGCCTGCTTTTCAGACATGAAGGTATCACCCAGATCAATCAGGAAATCCGGGTGGGCAGCGAGGATGTTCTTTAGCGTCAAGGCATAGGAGGCAGTGTCCGAATTGGTGTCCAGGTGCGGATCCGCCTCGATGGCAAAAACAAAGGAAGAGGTAGACCTTGCCGTCCGGAAGGAATATTCCGGTCCGGCCAGAAAACTGCTCTCACCCGCCACCCGATGCCTGGTCCGATAGTAATATTTGGTGTCCGCTGCCAGATTGGTCAGCTCAACCTCCAAAGGCACATCCTTTTCAACCGCGGAGGTAGCCGATTTGTTGCCGTAGCTTCCCGACACGGTACCCCATTCCCAGTAAGCCTCTTCCTTCGCACGAAAAAGAACATTGAGGGTGATGCTGCTTTGGGTGGGTCTGCCCAGAATGACCGAACAGGGGGAATTGCCTGTGTTGACCACTGGATCCGGGGTGGGATCACTGCTCTCTTCATGATGTCGGCACGAAACCAGGGTCACTCCCATCAGGGTGACCAGAAGCAGCAGGAAAAGTCGATTACTCTTTTTCATCCTTATTTGATCTGATAAGAGAAGGCTGTTTGTCTGTTTTTGTTGCCGCCGGTTTCATCCGCCGGAAGAAAGGCCTTTATAAAATCCACCGTCACCCCATCACCGGATACCGAAACCCTCAGGTGACCAGTACCGGCCAAAACATTGGAGGTGTAGGCATCGGCATTGGCCAGGTAACCGATCTGGTAGGTGGAGTCGCTCGGCATGGGTACCTCCTGGTAAACCAAGGCATCCCGCACCTCCTTGGCGAACAAATGGTCATGACCCTGGAAAAAGAGGGTGACATGATTGTCGACCATGAGTTGATGGATCGGTTTTGCCCAACCCGGTCGTTTGGATGGGAAAGTATACTGCTCACTTTTTTCTTCATAACCCCCCCACTCATAATACTTGGAAAGGGCTACGGCACCCCGACCCTCTCCCCGGACATGGTGGGCAAATACAAACTTGAATTTCGAATGGCTGTTTTCCAGGGTATTCTTCAACCAGCCATACTGCGTTGAGCCAAGCGACCAGTCCCACCCTTCCGGCTTGGCCGAGCCATTGCCCTGGTAGCGGTAAACGTCCAGTACGACAAACAACGCATCCCCCCAGGTCCAGGCATAGTAATTTTCCGGATGACCGATTCCCCACGGTTCGATCTCCTGATTCCCGGTGTAGAAGCCGTCCGGATAAGGATTGGCGTAATAGTATTTCCGCCACAGGGTTCCGTTCACAGCCAGATTGCCGGGCGGGTTTTGTCCCAGGTAATAACTGTCTTCTCCCTCGTGGTTGCCCAGACACAACAACAGAGGCACGGATGCGCAAATGCTTCCGAAGAAGGGTCTGTAGAAGTTGTGGAGCGCCTCCAACTGGGCAGATGTGATGGCAAACGGATTGTGATCATCGCCGAAGGTATCCCCCAGGGATAGCATAAAATCGGGATGGTCTGCCGCCTGATTGGCGAGACAGATACGGTAGATGCTCTGGACCCCTTTTTTGTCATACAGGTGTTCATCTGCTTCGACGGTAAAGACAAAGGGTGATCCCGGCGCTCTTTGGGTATGAAAATGTTGCTCCGGTCCTGCGGCGAACTCAGTCGAAACACCGGATAACCGATACCGGATGCGGTAATAATAGGGTGTATCGCCGGTTAGACCGGTCATGGCAGCCACCATCGGCACACCCTGACTGACCGGAAAAACAGTGGTCTTGCCGGTGTAGGATCCAGGCGAGGTACCATATTCCCAATAGACATCAGCAGCGGCATTGAACAACAGACTGACGGTAACAGAGGTCGCTTCCGGCCGTCCCAGGATGAGGGAATAACCATTCACATCCTGGCTTGCCGGATCCGGAGTCTCCTTGTTTCCGTTTGCTTTGTCCTTCTGGCAGGCCATCAGGCTTACGCCCACCAGCCCCAACCCCATTAAAATACCCTGCCAACTCAATTTTCTATTCCTCATAAATCCATTGCTTCAATTCAGACCACCCCTTACAAACAGGCTAAAGGCCTTGGTTGTTTTTTCACTGTAGGAGACCAGGCCAAACTCCGTATGAAGGTTCCACGCCTTGGATGCACCATTGGCCATCGAGGTCGAACTCCAGAAATTGCCGATGTTGACGGACCTGAAAAAGGTGGGATCGAAACAGGGGTTTCCCCGGGTAGCGATCCGCAGCGACTCCAGCTCTTTGATGTTGGGCAACCGCCAATCACGCTTGCCACCCAGCGAAAGTGCCGCGGCTTGATGGAGCGCATCCTCCCAGACAACCGGCTCCTGACCAGCCACCTGTTGCCACATCAAACCGGTGTAGAGGTCACTCACCGTTCCGTCTCCGTTGTCTTTGAAATGATATTGCGGCACCTCCTGGCTCTGCGTGCCGCGCACGACCCGCACATGAAACCGCTTGGATCCCCCCGCACTGAGGGTCTCCGCTTTGGGGTGTGCTCCCAGTCCGCCCCCGGCATTTGTCACCCAGACATAGCCTGCGGCATCGGACCTTGTCTCGCCCGACCACCAATATTCGGCTGCAGTTTTGGTGAAATAGGTGCCATTCAATGCCGGGTTGATCCGGTCAAAGCTGTGGATATCGAAAAGTTCCCTCGCCGTGGGCAATCTCCAATCCCTGTATCCACCCAGCGCCAGTGACCGAACGTAAGCTGCTGCCCTGTCAAATGTCATCTCGCCCCCATCCTGTTTCTGCCACATCAATCCCGTCACCCCATCCGTTACGGTGCCGTCGCCATGATCCACAAAAGAGGGAGCATGCAGGTTATAATCCGAATCTTCACCTGGGGTATCGGTATAGCTCAAGGTCTGGCCTGTATCCGGGAGTGGAAACAGGGGGAGGGTGGTCGCAACCGTGACTGTGTCTGCCGCAGAGGCTGCACAAGCGATCAGAAAGGCTGTCAGCAGGGAGAAACCGAGGAGTCGGGAAAACCGGCGGACCCATAACACAGAAGAAACCATTTTCGTCAATAGCATGCTGACCAGATTTCCTCTTTGGAAGACAAAAACCTACGAATCTGTCATCCGATTCAAGGTTTTTTCTTGTCTGGCTGAAAAAAATCACGAATGGGTTTCACCATCTCTCTGAATATGGCCACCTGCTCAGGGGTACACAAGGCCTTAAACGCTTCCGCCTGCTGGATTCGAAGCCGTTCCATCACAAACTCATTGCCGGCTATCCGTTGTGCAATCAGCCTGAGCTGCATGGTATCTGAATGCATCGAAAACATGAGTGCATTCATCGAATCCCGCTGTGCGCGAATAACATCGGAAAGAAACTCCTCCTTGGCCCCATATTCCTGACGCAACAGCAGCAGGGAGCGTTCCTGACCATCCGTTAGTCCCATCTTCTGCTTCAGATACCTGAGGGAACTCTCCTGGGCCTTCTTTGTCTCACGCACGGCCTCGTGGTTGCCCCGACGCATGAAAAAATATCCTGTCAAGGCCAGGTTAAGGAGGAGCAACAAAATGATCAACCTCCTGGAAAGACGGTGGCTTGTAAAGATGTCCATGGATCAAAATTTGGAAGACTCGGTAAACACCAGATATTCTGACTGAATGGTCTTCTTCAGACGCATTTCCTGATCAGCCTTGTCCCGTTTCAGGAGGATGCTGAAAGTGACCAGATTGGCAGTAAAAAGCAACAACAAGGCAATTGCTGCCAGTTGAAGCCCAGGCACATGAATACCCTTCCGGGGATCGGTATTCAACTTTTTCTTCAATGACTCATCCCAGGAGTCAGAGACTTCCAGCTCCGGAAGATGATCAAATGGATCGATTGGATCAAATTTCTTTTTCATGCTCAACCCTTTAGACGATATTTCATTTGCGATCTGACGCGTTGGTATCCAACATTTTTTTCAAATTTTGTCTCGCACGGTAAACCAGACTGTCGACAGCCATGGGAGAAATCTGCATGATCTCGGCTACCTTGGCATGATCATAACCCTCCAATTTGCTCAAAGTCAAGGCTATTCTTTGGCTGTCATGCAGTCGTTCCAGTGCATCCTGCAAACCGGTGTAGGCTTCATGCTCCTCCAACTGACGGTCCGGACGATCGCTCCCGGCGATCCAATGGACCACAGATTCGAGTCCCAACGTCCGACCCATGTTGCTGATCCGCTTTTTCCGTGACCTTCGTTTCAATTCATCCAGACATTTGCTGACGGTGATCCGGTAGATCCAGGTGCTGACCGACGACTCTTCCCGAAAATCCTTAACCGTGCGAAAGACGGCCACAAAGACCTCTTGCGAAACATCTTCGGCATCCCCCTGGTTCAACAAAAACCGGAAACAGAGATTCAATACCTGCTTGCGATAGCTCTGCACCAGAAGAGAAAAAGCCTTTTCATCCCCGGATCGCAGCAATGGAATCAATGTTTGGTCAACAGGCATAGCAGATGTTTTGGGTCCCGATCACCCGAAGGCGAATGTAAAGAACCCCTCTCGATTTTCCTTGAAAAAATCAAGAATTGTGCCACAATCGTCTCTCCCACATCTGCCAATCCCTTTTATTGTTAATTTTGGTCAGCCATGAACTACTCCAACAAAAAGAGGCTCTCCCGAATCAAGACTTTACACCTCACCGGCGGATTGCTGCTCCTCGCCGGTATGGCCGTTGCCGTTTACCTGGACTGGTTTCAACTGGTGCTTTACCTGGGATTGACCCTGATTGCCGGATCCATCCTCTCCTTGTTTCTGAATTTCAGTTTCATCCGCCTCCTGGAAGAGAAGGAGCGGATCATCATTCGTTACTATCCCCTCTTTTCGTTTGAAAGGGAATACCGTTCGATCGAGTTTCCCATCAGTGCACTAAAAAGCGTGAAAATCCGGAAATATCTATTCGGCATCCGATGGGACCTCTACATTGCCGTTCGGATGAAACACGGCATTGCCCTCTATCCTCCCGTCTCACTGACCGGAGTGTCCATGCGAGAAAGGCGGCAAATAGCTGCTTGGCTCGAAAGCAAAACGATGGCCTGACAGAGGCGATCCCCCGAGAAAAAAATTATCTGACCCTGACGTAGGGCTGCTGCTGCAGGACAAGGGCTGTCCTGGCCGGCAGGTAGAGCCTGAGGTAATGTTGGGATCCCAATCCGCCGGTAGGCAAGGAGTAATAGGTCATGTGTTCGTCGATCCTGTTGAAACCCCCGAAGGCATGGGCATCGGTCTGGAGGATGATCCTAAACTTTGCCGGATCGCATGCAATGCCATAATCTTCAAAGGATTGTGCCGGATTGAAATTAAAGACGAAGAGCAGATCCTTGCGCCGGAAGGCCAGTACCTGGTCGGGCATGTTGTCGTGGATACGCCAGATCTCGGGCGCCTGCAACAGCTTTTCCCGCCTGAAGAGGTGGATCATCTCACGGTCAAAATCCAACAGCCAGTGGAACTTCAGCTCCGGATCGTCTGCAATGCTCCAGAGCCGGCGGGCATGTTTGTAGGACCAGCCATTCCCTTCGCGCGGAAAGTCGATCCACTCCGGATGTCCGAATTCGTTGCCCATAAAGTTGAGATAGGCCCCCCCGGCACAAGCCAGCGTCAGCAACCGGATCATCTTGTGCAGGGCGATTCCCCGATCGACCGTCAGGTTGGGTTGGTCTTTCCGCATGCTGAAATACATCTCCTTGTCGATCAAACGGAAGATCACCGTCTTGTCGCCCACCAAAGCCTGGTCGTGGCTCTCCACATAGCTAACCACCTTCTCCTCCATCCGGTGGGTGGTCAGCTCGTAGAAGAGATGACCCACATTCCACTCCTGGTCCTGCTGCTCTTTGATCAGTTTGATCCAGAGATCGGGAACGCCCATCGACATGCGGTAATCGAATCCCAGTCCGCCATCCTTCAGCGGTGCGGCCAGTCCGGGAAGTCCCGACATCTCCTCCGCAATGCAGAGGGTGTGTTTGTTTACCTCATGGGCCAGGCGATTGGCCAGCATGAAATAGACCACTGCCTCGTCGTCGAGGTTCGGGGTGAAGTAATCGGCATAGGAGGTAAAGGCCTTGCCCAGTCCATGATCGAAATAGAGCATGCTGGTGACCCCGTCGAAACGGAAGCCGTCGAAACGGAACTCGGTCAGCCAATATTGGATGTTGGAAAGCAGGAAATGCATCACTTCGTGTTTCCCGTAGTTGAAGCAGTAGGAGTCCCAGGCGGGATGCTCTCCCCGCTCACCCTGGTGGAAAAACTGGGTACGCGTTCCGTCGTAAAGTCCCAGTCCCTCCGTGACATTCTTCACGGCATGGGAATGGACCAGGTCCATGATCACGGCCATACCCATTCCATGCGCCTCATCGATCAGGTGCTTCAGCTCCTCCGGCGTCCCAAAACGGGAAGAGGGGGCAAAAAAGCTGGAGACATGGTAACCGAAACTCCCGTAGTAGGGATGTTCCGGGATGGCCATGAGCTGGATGGTATTGTAGCCGGCTGCCTTGATCCGGGGGAGCATCTCAAAACGAAATTCGTTGAAGGTGTGAACCCTGGGAGCCTCGCCGGCCATTCCCACATGCGATTCGTAGATCAGCGGGGCTTCGCCCATGAGCAGCGGCTGGTGTTTGAAATGGTAGTGCTCCTCGGGCTCCCAGACCTGTGCATTGAAGATGTAGGTGGTGGGATCCTGAACCACCCTCCTGGCCCAGGCAGGAATTCGTTTCCCCTGTCCGCCATCCCAGTGTACCGAAAGGGCATAGAGGTCGCCATGGCGGATCGCTCCTGCCGGGACTTCCAATGTCCAGTGGCCATTCAGATCGCCGCGCAGTTCGAAATCGGGAAGCTCTTGCCAGTCATTGAAACTGCCGATGAGAAAGACGCGTTGGGCATTCGGGGCCCAGTCGCGAAAGATCCATCCCGAGGCGGTGCGAAAGAGTCCGAAGTAGTGGTGCCCGGTGGCAAAATCGGTCAGCTTCTTGCCATGCAACAGTGCAGCCTCCGTGGCTGCATATTTCTCTGCCCATCGCAAAAAATCAGATACAAAAGGTTGAAGGTAGGGATCCTCCTTTACCAAACGGGGAACATCCATGGCGAATGACGGTTTATTGGTAAAGTTAAAACAATTGGCCGAGTTTAATACTTCGCATAGTATTTTTCGACGCCGGCCGCCACAATAACGGCCAACTCCTCAGGCGTATCGATGCCCACGGTCGCATGGTCCGTCTCGACGGTGCGGATCTGGTAGCCGTTCTCCAGCCATCGCAGCATCTCCAGCGATTCGGCTTTCTCCAGCGCACCCTCCGGCAGCAGGTTCAATTGCTCCAGCACATCGGTGCGGTAAGCATACATCCCGACGTGGCAGAAATAGGGAAATTTACCAATCCACTCCTCCTCCGGCGACCGGAAGACCATCGGGATGGGCTGGCGACTGAAGAAGATGGCATTGCCCAGCTTGTCGAGCACCACCTTGGCCTCCGCCGGGTTGAACAACACGGCCGATTCCCGGATCTTCTGAATCAACGTGGCAATCTCGGTCGTGCAATCCGTCACAAAGGGTTGCTGCAGAAACCGGATCTGGTCGGGATGGATGAAGGGCTCATCCCCCTGCACGTTGATCACCACATCGAACTGCTGACCGGTCTGCTCACTCACCCTTTTCACCGCCTCGGCACAGCGGTCCGTCCCACTGCGATGCTCGGTGGAGGTCATCACCACCTTGCCGCCGAACCGTTTCACCTCGGCAGCGATCCGCTCATCGTCGGTAGCTACCCAGGTCTCCTCCACCGCCTGTACCACCTGTTCATAGACCCGTTGGATCATGCTCTTGCCGGCAATGTCGGCCAGTGGTTTACCGGGAAAACGGGAGGAGGCATATCGGGAAGGGATGAGGGCAATGAATTTCGGTGACATGAGACAATGTTTTAATGAGTGCACAAAAATAACCAATGTTTGGCGGATATCCACCATCAAAAAAGTGCGCATGACTTCCGGTGAAGAGGTAAAGGCGGATCGCAACCACAGCAGGAGAGACCCAGGCAAAGGGATCCGGTATGCGGTCAACTCTTCCCCATTCCTGTCGGGTTCATAGCGCGATTGTCGGAGAATAATGCTAAATTTGCCGCCACGTCGGAGTTGAAAGGTTATGGATATACAGGAGATTAAACAGCGGTTCAGCATCATCGGGAATGCCCCGGGATTGAACAGGGCCATCGAAGTGGCACTTCAGGTGGCTCCGACCGACCTATCTGTCCTGGTCACCGGCGAAAGTGGTGTGGGTAAGGAGTCCTTCCCGCAGATCATCCATTACCATTCCCATCGCAAACATGGCAAATACATCGCCATCAACTGCGGGGCGATCCCGGAAGGGACCATCGACTCCGAACTCTTCGGCCACGAAAAGGGATCCTTCACCGGCGCCCTCAACGACCGCAAAGGCTACTTCGAAGTGACCGACGGAGGAACCCTTTTCCTGGATGAGATCGGCGAACTGCCCACCTCCACCCAGGTAAGGCTGCTTCGGGTGCTCGAAACGGGAGAGTTCATCCGCGTCGGCTCTTCGCAAGTGCAGAAAACCAACGTACGGGTGATCGCAGCCACCAATTTCGACCTCACCAACGCCATCCGGGAGGGAAAATTCAGGGAAGACCTCTACTATCGGCTCAACACCGTTCCGATCAAGGTGCTGCCACTGCGGGAAAGGGGCAACGACGTGTTGCTGCTCTTCAGAAAATTCGCCTCCGACTTCGCCGAACGATACAAAATGCCGTCCATCCGGCTCAACGAAGATGCGCAAAGGATCTTCCTGGGATACCGCTGGCCAGGCAACGTCCGTCAGCTCAAAAACATCACGGAGCAAATCTCCATCATCGAAACCGACCGCGACATCACCGCCGAGAAACTGGTACACTACATCCCCAACGAGGAGACGGGCTTCCTGCCTGCCCTCTACCAGAACGAAGCCGATGCCCGCGCCCACGAGAATGAGCGGACCATGATGCTCAACGCCCTGATCGGGTTGAAGAAGGAACTGGATGAACTGAAAGAGAAGCTGAACCAGCTGTCCAAATCACCCGGCACCAAGCTTCATCCGGCCCACGAGGAGGAGGGCTACATGCAGCTCTTCCATGAAAACGAAGGCATAGAACCGGAAAATCAACTGATCACCGCAGGTTTTCGCAAGGGAGCCCCTGCCGGTCACATACAGGATACCGAAGAGTTCGTCGAAGAATCCCTCTCCCTGGAGGAAAAAGAGATGGAGCTCATCTTCAAGGCGCTGGAAAGACACAACGGCAAACGCAAACTAGCCGCCGAAGAGTTGGGCATCTCCGAAAGAACCCTTTACCGCAAGATCAAAGAATACAACCTTACCCAAAAACAGTAAGCAGATGGCCCACACCCCAAATCCATCCACCGGAGAAAAAACCGGCGTTGTACAGGCAGGTAAGAGCCTCATCCGACGGGCAACCGTCACTTTTTTGATCCTGTTGGCTGCCACTACCTCCATCCTTTCGGGCTGCAAGATCAGTTATTCCATGAGCGGCGCTTCCATCTCCCCGGATGTCAAGACCGTCATGGTCGAATATTTCCGCAACCGGTCCAAGGTGATCAATCCAACACTCAGCCAGGTCTTTACCGAAGCGATGAAAGACAAGTTCGTCAACGAGACCGGGCTCTCCCTCCGCAACGATCAGGGCGATCTGGAATTCTCAGGCGAGATCACCGGCTACGACGTACGACCGCTCTCCGTCCAGAAAAGCGACACCGGCCGCGACTTTGCCTCCATGAACCGTCTCACCATCACCGTCAAGGTCATCTTCGTCAACAACAAGGACCACGACTGGGATTTCAACACCACCTTCTCGGCCTATTTCGACTGGGATAGCAGCAAGACCATCAGCCAGGTAGAAACCGAGGCCAACCGCGTCATCGTGGAGCAGCTCGTCGAAGACATCTTCAACAAATCGGTGGCCAACTGGTAATCTGCTGCGACGACCGCCTTCCTTTACAATTTTTTATTACCTTCGCAGACAATCCGGGAAACGGATCAAACGTCTGTATCGCTGTTGCCATGGCCCTGACAAAAGAACAACTGTTGCTGTATATGGAGAAACCGGCCTTGCTGAAGGATCAAACCCTCGGCGAGCTGAAGGAACTGGTGGAGGCTTACCCCTACTTCCAGACCGCCCGTATGCTCTATGCCCTCAACCTGCGGCAGCAAGCCCATCCGGCACTCGACGATCAGATCAAGGCCTGCTCGGTCCACATCGCCGACCGTACCATCCTCTTCCAACTGCTGCAGCCCAAATCTGCCAAGGAGAAGAAACAAAAAAATACCGCCTCCGCGGAAAGTCCACGGCAGCAGCCACTCCCGGATGATCTTTTCGAGCTGGCCGATGAAAGCCACTCCCATCCGGCTGAACCACAGGCTGCCCTCGTACCGCCGGCAGCAGAGCCGGAGATCCTGGACTTCGAAGAACTCAGCCACGACCGCGATGAGGAGATGTTGCTGCTGGAGGAGATCTTCGTTCCCGAAGCGCCCGCGCCCATGGCCGAGCCACCCCGCCCTGAGCCACCCAAAGAGGTGAAACGCGTCGATCTGATCGAACAGTTCATCCGTGAAAACCCTGTTATCCAGCCCCGTCCCGACCCCAAGGCGGCCAATATTCCCGTGCCGGAGGTGAAAAATGAGGACGACCCCATCAGTGACGAGTTCATAACGGAGACATTATCAAGGATTTATCTCAAACAAGGTCATTATCAGAAGGCCATCGACTCTTTTCATCGCCTAAGTTTGAAATTTCCCGAAAAAAGTATTTATTTTGCGCAGCAAATTGAAGAAATTAAAAAATTGATTAATTAATTCCCATGTTTACATTTATAAGCATCCTGATTTTCGTCGTTTGTTTGCTGTTGATCCTGCTTGTTCTGGTTCAGAACTCAAAAGGAGGCGGTCTTGCCTCTTCCTTCGCAAGCTCCAATCAGGTAATGGGCGTTCGCAAAACCACTGACTTCCTCGAAAAAGGAACCTGGATTCTGGCCATCAGCCTCGTGCTCTTGTCCATCACGGCTACTGCTTTCCTTCCCCGTCACGGTGAACAAGCCAAGTCGGCCATCGAAAAACAGATTCAGAATTCTCAGGATCCCAACGCACTGCCTACCTTCCCGCAGTCCGTTCCGCAAAAAGGAGCCGATTCTTCCAAGACAAAATAATCCGGATCACCCGGACCATGGAAAAGCCATTGCGAAAGCAGTGGCTTTTTTTTGGCATGGGGCATGGGGCATGGAGCATGGACGGAAGGCATGATGCTAGCGTTGTGGGGAACTTTGTAGGAAACCGGAGACCGGAGACGGGAGACCGGAAGAAGGCATGGAGCAGGGGGCATGGAGCATGGACGGAAGGCATGATGCTACTGTTGTGGGGAACTTTGTAGGAAACCGGAGACCGGAGACAGGAGACCGGAAGAACACGGGGGCTTGATTTTTCCAAACCGCGGAGCGGTTAAAGGTTTGTAGAAATGGATGACAAGGAAAGAAGACCGGCCGCGGGTGCAGGGTGCAGGGGATGCAACTGTTCACTTCGGCCGGACAAAGCATGGAGCATGGGGCATGGAGCATGGACGGATGGCATGATGCTACCGTTGTGGCTAGCTTTGTGTCAGACGGGAAACTGGAAACCGGAGACCGGAGACCGGGAGGGGGCAGGGTTGGCGTGTCATCTTGGCAGTCCGTCCTGACAAGTGGCAGAAATTGCAATGATCTGATATTTTGATCTTTAATCCTGCCATGAGCCACATCCGCCCATTTCTTGCCGAAAAACTGTCGGACGAATGCCCCCAAATGACCCAAAATCGGCTTTGGCACAAATTCTGTTGGGAGGAGTGTATATAAATTCTAATTCACTAACAATTGTTTCAATAAATTTTTTAAAAAATGGCAGAACTTAAAGGAAAAATCCTTGCCGGCAAAGTATTGATCGAGCCGCAGGAAGCAGAGAAAAAGACCGCTGGTGGAATTATCATCCCTGATTCAGCTAAGGAAAAACCGCTTTCAGGCAAAGTCGTCCTCGTGGGCAGTGCCAAGAAGGACGAAGTCATGGAAGTAAAAGTCGGTGATGTGGTTTTCTTCGGAAAATATGCCGGCACCGAACTCTCCATCGATGGCAAAGACTATTTGCTCGTGAATCAGACCGATGTTCTGTACATCGCTTAATCAATTGATTGTAATACACTAAAAATTCCAGACCATGGCAAAAGAGATTAAATTCAATATCGAAGCACGCGAACAACTCAAAAAAGGGGTTGACCAGCTTGCCGACGCAGTAAAGGTTACCCTCGGTCCAAAAGGCCGTAACGTCATCATCGAAAAGAAATTCGGTGCCCCACTCGTCACAAAGGACGGTGTCACCGTTGCCAAAGAGATTGATTTGGCGGATCCGTATGCAAACATTGGTGCCCACCTGGTGAAGGAAGTTGCTTCCAAAACCGGCGACGATGCCGGTGATGGTACCACCACCGCCACCGTTTTGGCCCAGTCCATCATCACCGTTGGATTGAAAAACGTAACCGCAGGAGCCAACCCGATGGACCTCAAACGCGGCATCGACAAAGCAGTGATCAAAGTCGTGGAAAACATCCGCTCACAGGCTGTCAACGTCGGCAACGACTACAGCAAGATTGAGCAGGTAGCCCGCGTTTCGGCCAACAACGACGCCGAAATCGGCAAGCTGATCGCTGAAGCCATGCAGAAAGTGAACAAGGAAGGGGTCATCACCGTCGAAGAAGCCAAAGGAACCGATACCTATGTTGAGGTTGTGGAAGGTATGCAGTTCGACCGTGGTTACATCTCTCCCTACTTCGTAACCGATACCGAAAAGATGGCCACCGAGATGGAGCATCCTTTCATCCTGATCCACGACAAGAAGATTGGTTCCATGAAGGAGCTGGTTCCTGTCCTGGAAGCCACCCACCAGACCGGTCGTCCGTTGATGATCATCGCGGAAGACATCGAAGGGGAAGCATTGGCTACGCTGGTTGTCAACCGTCTGCGTGCCGGCCTCAAGGTCTGCGCCGTCAAGGCGCCGGGCTTCGGCGATCGCCGCAAGGAGATGCTGGAAGACATCGCCATCCTGACTGGCGGAACCGTCATCACCGACGAAAAAGGGATGAAACTGGAAGATACGACCCTCGAAATGCTGGGCCGTGCCGAGAAGGTGACTGTCGACAAGGAAAAGACCACCATCGTGAACGGTTCAGGTGATTCCAACCTGATCTCCGCACGCGTGGCCCAGATCAAGAAACAGATCGAGACCACCACATCCGACTACGATCGTGAAAAACTGCAGGAGCGTCTGGCAAAATTGTCAGGTGGCGTAGCCGTTCTTTACGTAGGTGCTCCCTCCGAAATTGAGATGAAGGAGAAGAAAGCCCGCGTCGACGACGCCCTCAACGCCACCCGCGCTGCCATCGAAGAAGGAATCGTTCCCGGCGGTGGTGTAGCCCTGATCCGTGCGGTTGCCTCCCTCGAAGGACTCGAAGGCGACAACGACGACGAGACAACCGGTATCCTGATCATCAAGCGCGCCATCGAAGAACCGATGCGCCAGATCGTGGCCAACGCCGGTGTGGAAGGTGCCGTGATCGTTCAGAAGGTGAAAGAAGGCAAAGGTGACTATGGCTACAACGCCCGCCTGGATGTCTTCCAGAACCTCTACGAATCAGGTGTCATCGACCCTGCCAAGGTAACCCGCGTTGCCCTGGAAAATGCCTCTTCCATCGCAGGAATGTTCCTCACCACCGAGTGCGTCCTCGTGGAAGAAAAGAAAGATGAGCCGGCAATGCCCGCAGGCGGCATGGGCGGCGGCATGGGCGGAATGATGTAAAATCAGTCCCTCTATACAGGCCTTCGGGCCCTCCCACAAAGCCATCGGATCTCCGGTGGCTTTGTTTTTTGCCCTTTTGGCAGCCGTTTGTCGCCAAATGGGAGAAGATTGTATCTTTGCGGCAAATCAAACGAACATGGACCTCTTAACCATCCTGGTACTCGCCACCGGCCTCTCGATGGACTCCTTCGCGGTGGCCATCAGCTGCGGACTGGCAGAACAGAAGGTATCCTTCGGCCACGCCGTCCGGATCTCACTCGCCTTCGCCTTCTTTCAGGGAACCCTTCCGCTCCTCGGCTGGGCCATGGGAACAGGGGTCAAGGTCTATGTCGAACAGATCGACCATTGGATCGCCTTCGCACTCCTGGCCTACCTCGGCAGCAAGATGATCCTCGAGAGCCTGCGACAGGCCCATGAGAAGAGCGTGGCCGACATCTACTCCTTCCGCCACATCGTCACCCTCTCGATCGCCACCAGCATCGATGCCCTGGTGGTGGGATTCAGCTACGCCATGGCCGAATCGGGCAAGATCTTCGGAGGAGCGGTCATCATCGGCGCCGTCACCTTCTTCTTCTCCATGCTGGGGATCCGCATCGGCAAGGATGTCGGCAACCAATTCGGCTCCCGCGTCGAATTCCTCGGCGGACTCATCCTCATCGCCATCGGCATCAAGATCTTGGCAGAACACCTAGCCTAACCTCAATCCCCTCAATCCCTTCAATCCCCTCATTCCCTTCAATCCCTTCATTCCCTTCACTCCTACACCAAAATCTGCCTGCAGAAATGAACGCAATTCCTCACCTCCTTCACCGCATCGGACCAAGGCTTCACCTCGTATTCCAATTCGATGTCGCAGTTGTATTTCAGCTTCTCCTGCTGAACCAGTTTGAGGATCTCGGCCACCGGAGTCTCACCCTGACCCCATACCTGGTTGGCATTGGGTTGGGTAGCGTTGGTCGGAGCGGTCTTGTCCTTCAGGTGGAGGCTGCAGATCTTGTCTTTGTACTGACGGATGAAATCACACGGGTTTTTGCCTGTGGAGCCAAAATAGTGGCCTGCATCAAAGTTGAGCCGGTTGGCCGGTGAGTAGCTCAGCAGCTTGTCGACATCGAAGTCGGGCTGGGCATACTGGTAATGGTTGTGAAAGAGGGCCAGCATGCCGTTGCGTTCCGCTGCTGGTCCCATGATGCGGCAGTTCTCCTCGCCCAGCTCGCTGGTGATCCCGTACGCACCCAGTACCTTGGCGATCCTGAAGGAGTAGTCCAGCTCCTCCGGGGTGTTTCCGGCCGTCCATTTGTAGAGGTGGATCTGCACCCCCGCGTCGTTGAAGAGCTTCCGCACCTTCTGGTAAAGCTCCGGTTTCCCCGTCGTGGCACGCCACTCCTTGAGGGCAGCCTTGTACTGGTCTACCTTGGCCTGATCCTCATCCGACAGCTTCTGACCGGGAGGCGGACCAAAGGGTGCCCGTTTGAGGGGGAAGGCCGGGGCCCCGAGGAATTCCTCCACACCGCTGCCCATCAGCTCCACCGAGCTGACGCCTGCATCCACACAAGCCTTGAGTGTTGCCTCCAGTCCGTTGATGCCCCGGAAGCTGTAGGTGATGGTGCCAATCTGCACCCCGCCGAAACGCGAACCGGCAGATTTGCCCGCCGGTGCAGCCGAAGGTGTTTCCATGGCCCCGGAGGCCATCAGGGGAGCCGCAAAAGGCAGCATCGAAGCCGAAGCCGCCGTCCCGAGGAACCTGCGCCTGGAACAGCCTGCAGAGAGTTGATTCTTCTTTTCCATATGCTAAAAATGAAAGATTGGATAATGCGTTCGTCCGACCACCGCCGGACCACTGTGCAAGGTACGAAGAAAGGGCGAGAAGCGGGCGGGATTCCGTCGCCATTTTTCCGCCGGTTGAAACTGATAAACAATGAAAAGGAAAGTGCTCACCGGATCGAAAAAGGCCAAATAAATTCAAAAAGAGTTCCTCATTGAAAAAGAATCCGCTATTTTAGATGAACTGATGTAGAATCGCTATGGGCACAAGGCGTGACCCCAACAATACAAACCATTAGGTCCACTAAAACATAACCTAAACCAAAAATTAAGATGGCAACTTTTTATTACAACTGGCATTCTAGCGAAAGCATAGAGTCACAATGGGGAAGATACATTCAAACCCAAGCCTATATCCGGGACATTAGAAGTTCAGTAAAACAACAGACCAAAGAATTCAACGATGCGATTCAGTCTGCCTCGAAAGACAATGTTACGGCCATTCAACAGTCCACGGGCAATATTTGTGGAACATTGGAAAGAGGTTTCGAACAAATCAGTGATCAGATGAAAGACGTCAGTTGGAGATTAAATGAAATCAACGAAGGTCTTGGAAGATTATATTCTATGCTGGATTGGAAGACGGACCTAATGATCGAAGAATTAAAGATATCGAACTTGTACCTGGGGAATATTGCCAAACTGCTCAAAATTCCGGATAGTCAAAAACAAAGATCCTACCATGTAGAACAAGGCCTTATTTATTTAAAAAACGCAATAGCAGAAGGAGCCAAAAGCGATTTTTATAAGGATGCACTTGGTGAATTCCAAAAGGCAAAAGCAATCGAAGAAAAAGATTTCTTTACGCTTCACCGCTTGGGTTTAATTCATCTAAACTCCGTTCATCACCTGGACGTGGCGCAAGCGGAAAGATATTTTTCCACCTCAGCGCGTTATGCAAAGGCTTTTGGTTCCGTTCAACCGGTAAATACCCAAACCATCTTAAGGGGCAATGCCGGACACAATTATTACGAAACATATTTCGACACGACTCTTTTTGAGGAAGCCTCAACTTCGCTAATCTATGCCAGCAGATGCTGTTACATTCTTCAGAAATTTTCTGAGGGTATCAACTATGCCGATCAAGCTTTTAAGCTTACACCCAATAACCCGGAAGCAGGATTGCAATTGGCTAAAATGCTTGCTGCCTCTGGCAACCCGACCATGGCGGCTGAAGTATTGGAACAAGTCATAAAAATTAACCGATACTATGCGGTTAAGGCCATTACCGACCTGGATTTAATCACGAAACCACCCATTCAATCCAAGCTGAACGAAATAACGCAAAGGACCTTAACCGAAGCAAAAAATAAATACAATGAATGCAAAAAACTGTGCATAGCAGAAAGTCAAGCATCCGCCTACCTTCAAACCATCCATCAGAACCTTTCACAGAATGATTTTCTGGGGGCCAAAAAGGCCTTGGATCAATTTAACGAAAAACGCAAATGGTATCTGTACGAATATTCGGTCAATAAAGAGACTGTATTTGAGACACCACAAATGAGAGAGCTGATTACAAGAATTAATAGCGTGGACGACACCATTTACCACTTTATTCAGAAAGAAGCAGAGCAGTACAAAGCGAAAATAGAAATTACGAAATACATCAATCATGACTTCGTAATGCAGACAGCCATTGCCGACAAAAAAAAGCGAGACGAAGTTAAAAGCCTAATTCGAACAGTCATCATCGTAATTGTTATCATTGGCATCTTTTTATTCGCTTCAGGCATTTATGGGTTAAATACCGGACTAGGCTTTGCTGGAGGCATTTTGGAAATCCTAAAGTGGGTCGGTGCAATCATCGTCGTTATCATCATCATCATTGTGGCCATTGCCATGATGGGCTGAAGCCATTAACGGTTGAGCCGAAACGAGCGCTCCAACGGTCTTTCCTTTCAAATGAAAACTTTGGGCAAGTACCATTGCCTTTGAATTGCCACGTCCTCCATTTTCTCAAGGACACAAATGCAGTCCAAAAGGTGAGCCTTTGACTTAGCCCTTCATCCATTCACAACGATGCCATGCCCATGCACAGTGTTCCCATGACTTTCTTGACTAAATTCCTCAAAATTCCCAGCCACACTGCTTAACATATCCATTTTTTAATTAGCTTTACCTCAACTTGATATAACCGTACATGATACCTTACCAACCTTCCAACGCCGACAGCGGATAACGCCGCGTGGCGTGATTTTACCTGAAATTTTTGCGGGAATAGGTTCTGGGGGAATTACAGTTTTGTGTAAGCAGAGCTGAGATCCAAATAAGTGTACTTAGGATAGATTGTTCAAAGCAAAAATTTCCATTGAATCATGCCAAAGACTTTTTTCAGACGGTCAATAGCATAGATTCTATAGTTTACTGCCTTCGGTTATTCGCACATAATAAGGAGTAGAAGGAGGAGTCATGACGGATATAAACTCGTTATGGGCAAGCTAAAAAACAACACTGCAATGAACTAAAAATATGGAGAATACAATATTTTTTGGCAATGGAATAAATCGACTTAGCCCCAAGAATATTTCTTGGTCTAATTTACTAAATGATTTAAAGGAGTCAAGAACGTTTGACAATGATAATTTGCCAAACACTATGATTTACGAAAGAATAATTCTTGAAAAACCGACTAAAAGTCTGGATATACTTAACGATGAATTTGCCACAAAAAGAAAGATTGCAGATTTAATGTCGAAGATATCGGCCCATCAAACCTACATTGATTTATATAACATTAATGCCCAAAATTATTTGACAACAAATTATGATTATGCTTTCATCAAAAGTCTTCAAGAACTAAAGGAAGTTAATTTTCAAATTCATGAATACAGTTCGGAAGATGTATATAGTATTAGACGACTTAAACGAATATCAAACGTAAAAGAATCTAAAAAACATTTCTGGCAGATACATGGCGAAATTAGGAAGC
Organism: Marinilabiliales bacterium; assembly: GCA_021286825.1. GTDB lineage: Bacteria > Bacteroidota > Bacteroidia > Bacteroidales > Prolixibacteraceae > CAINVV01. The sequence goes on from JAJTBP010000011.1 coordinate 23,642, forward strand.
CAGCAACATTAATGCTTGGATTAGACCATTATTGTGGAGAAATTGGTAAAATAGATAATTATATCAAAGGGACTTATCGATATACTGAAAATAAAGAGACAATTACTGAAATTTCACTACCAGAAAAACTTCGTGATAATAAATTCAATGGTTCTTCTTGGATAGAATTATTCTTTAATTCAAATATTCACATCATTGGTTTTTCCTTCGACTATGCAGAAATTGATTTGTGGTGGATTATAAATAAAAGAGCTAGAATGAAAAAAAGTGATTTAGGACAGCTGATTACAAATGAGATAATATTTTATTGCGATGAGATAAATGAACATTTGAAAGGAGTATTATTAAGCATGGATATTTCTGTCAACATTGTTCCTTCACTGCCTGGTAATAATAGATTTAATGAGTATTATAAAAACTTGACAAATGAATTAAAAATCAAAATCAAATAATAGCCAGCCCATAACACACAATATAGCCAATAAGGGTTTCAGAGGTAGGCGAAGGGTTGTAGCGCGCTTCAACTTTTGTGTATCTTGATAGGAAATCGCCCGTAATCCCTTACTGGCCATATTGTCAAACGCTAGGTGCAAGTGTAACGTAGTGCAAATCAGCAGATGCAAAATGGATAACAATAGCAGAATAGAAAAATTTATTGACGATTTAAATTCTCAAATAAGCCACAACTATGAGATCGTGAAGGATATATTTAATTCTGAATATGGTTATCCTGCATTAGACCCAGTTCGTGATGAAATTTGCAAATGCTTTATCTGTGGATTATACCAATCGACAATTACCTTGACAAATCATTTTTTAGAGAAATCACTAAAATTCTGCTTAGGGATAAAGTATTCTATTGAAAATAAAAAAGATGATATGGAGATTAAGGATGCATATATTGATGGAATTAACAAATATGATGATTTACAATTAGAGCAATCAATAAATGCTGCCTGTTCACAAGGCCTAATAACGAAGAACCAAAAACAAGAATTAAAAGGTTTTAAGGATCAATTTAGAAATCCATACTCACACGCGAATAAAGCTGTTTTTAGTGGTAAATCAGTAAAAGGGAAACAAGTTTCAACAAAAGATTTGGAAAATGGACTCGAAAGTTTTCTTAAACTATGTTTTGACAGTAGTTTAGATAACGAAATTCCCATAGAAAATTTACCTTTTGCTCAAGGAATCATTCAAGTTGAGATTGCAAAGGAAGATTGTTATCCATATTTTGAGAGTGTAGATAAGCTTGTCAGAAGCATTTTACAAAAAATTAAAAATAATGATAATGTTAGTTGAAGAATCAGAAATCAGGAAAGTTCACGGTATTACTAATGAACAAATACAGAGAATCTTAACCTTTTTACAAGGAGCTGTTTATTGTTGGTGCAAAAACAGAAGAGGCGAATGGTTTGCTGCACGAGACTTACTAGGTGGAGATAATTTCTATTGGGAAGGCACACCAATGTTTGCCTTATATGAAAAGTCAAAAGATATAGAACAAGCCGGGAGAGATGCAGGATGGTTGCTAAAAAGAATGCTACATGACGATAAAAGAACTTATGAATCTTCAACAGATGGACGAGTTAAGCAATATCGATGGAATGGACAAGAAGATAATGGATAAAACATTAAACACCAGTACCTGACACCAGCCACTCGCAAGCGCGGCAGCAGTGGTTTTCGGTGTGTATTTTTCCGCTCGGGCTGTTTCTCGACTTGACAGGAAATCGCACGCAACCCGCACTAGTCGGGTAGCTGCAAAACGT
>JAJTBP010000303.1 GCA_021286825.1 Marinilabiliales bacterium
GATGGTTCTACCTTTGAGGGGGACCGTAACAAACTTCCTGCCCCAGGACCGGATCGGGGGAATCTGCTCATAGAGGTGATCCCATGCTGAATTTGCCCCGATGGGAATGGTGGTGGACCAGCAACCGGAGTAAAAGGCAATGGGTTTGTCACTGGAAATGTAACTTCCCGTCAGATCACCTTGTCCGGCCAGATTGGCGTGATTCATGGATTGTACCTGATACAGTTCCCCCTTATTCAACGTGATGACAAACGGGACATTGGCCGGTTTCAGCAAGTCTGTGACTTTGGATGGTGTAATGGTGACTTTGGTGTTGTCTTCGGATGCCACGATCACGAATTCGCTGTTTTTGCCATTTCCGGGAGCCCCTCCTGCCCCTTCGTTGATGTTGGGTTCATAGCAAACGGCATAGTATTCACTGCCCAATGCATCCACAGGAAAGATGACTGCCGCATCCGCGGAGTTTGGACTCCAGTTCATTGCAAAGATGTTCATCGGATTATCGGAGACGACATGGATGGCCTTGCTTTCGATGGTTTCGGATCCAATGGGTTCCACCATGGACCATGCGGGCTGGTAAAGGACGGGGGTGTTGGGTTGCAGGGTGCCGGAATAATAGGCAACTGTGGATTTGCCAATGTAGAGCGAAAAATGGCAAGTCATGGAGGAGGTAAAGGTCAGTTCGAGGTAATGCCCAGCCTGGTGATGACGGCTCTCCATGAAGCCCAACCAGAATTCCTTGCCTTCAGTCGACCGGGTACATTTGTCGGTAGAGGTTTGTCCCGCCAATCGCACAGCTACCAAGCAAAGAAGCAAAGTGAACAGAAGTACCCTTTTCATTTTCAACTTTATAACAAACACAAAGGCATCACACTCAGAAGATCAGGGTAAGGGAACCCGATTGTTTATGCGGCCTGCCAAGAAAATCAAAGCATTCCAGCAACCAAATGTAGTTTCCGGCAGGGGCATAGGTTCCATTGGGCATCTTGCCATCCCACCCTTTTACTTCGTTATGGCATTCAAAAACTTTGTCATTCCATCTGCTAAGAATGGTCAGATGGTATCCTTCCCTGGCAATTCCTTCCGAAGATAGCAAAAATTGACGATCTTCCGGATTGGGAGCATTGGGAGAGAATGCATTGGGAGCAAAGATCTTGCTAAATGCGACGAGCACGGTCTGAACCGTTGTGTCTTGACAATCAAACTGATTGTAAACGGTCTGAATCACTTTTCTTTTGCCTACCAGACCATAGCTGTGGATGGGGTCCTTCTCCCTCGAATGTTCGCCGTCACCAAAATCCCAGAAGTAATTGACCGCCTCTTTGCTTTGGTCGGTAAAAGTAACCATTGGGCTGTCGTTGTAAACGATGGGGTGATCCATGACAAATCCGGCGATCGGATCAGGGTGAATGATGACGTATTTGTCTCGGTAGAGGCTGTCGCTGCATCCGGTCAGCGAAGAGATAGCCTTGAGTTTTAGGTCATGGTTGAGACCTGGTTTTTGGTAAGTATGGCTTACTTTCGACCCGGAGTCATTGGGTTCGTCTCCGAAATCCCAGTCATAGGTGAGTTTATCTACCGGATCACCGGCCAATGCCTGAAAATCGATTGAGAGCGGAGCACAACCTACCGAGTCGGATGCCGAAAAGGAAAAGATCGGTGCTCGTTGGACCAGAATCCGGGCTGTATCACTTTTGCATCCGTACTCCGAAATGACATGCAGTGACAGATGGGCCAATGGCTTGGCAATCAAAGAGAACACCAGCGGATCGCGGGAAGTTCCCGGATCTTTGACTATCTCACGGCTCTCTAACTGACCAAGGTCCCAATAATAAAAATCCCTGGTACCGGCAGTGCCGGAATAGCCCAACGTGTCGATACCCGAAGGAAGGCATTTGCCGGATGGCAGAGAGAAGCCTGCTGTGGGGACCGGTGCAGCAAAGACCATGTCTGGTATGGTGGCACTGTTTTCACAACCCTTATCGGTCGTGACCTTCAAGGTGACTCCATATTTGCCCGGCAGATCATAGTGGTGGGTGGCATTCTTGCCCGTCCCTGTTTTTCCATCGCCCCAGTCCCATTCATAAAGCACCACCTTTTCCGTGTTCGTGGCAGAAAACTCGAATGTTTCGGGTTGGCACAACAAGGGCTTCCTGACATTCAATTTCAGGTCGGGTATGACTAGAATATCCTTGAGTGAATTGGTTGCCGGACAACCCCCTTCTGTAACAGTCAGTTGAAGGTCTCTTTTGGATTGATTCACGCCCAGGGGAATCTGTTCCACATTCTTGCCTTGAAGGTGACTGATGGTATCCCCTCCAAAGACCCAGGTAAAAAAGGAGGAGGGGATGTCGGCATCACCCACGTAGGTAGCCTGAAGGTTGTAACCATAACAGGTGGATTCGTCGATGGAGAGGTCGACTTTCGGAGTTCTGTGAAAATTCAGGTTGAAGGAGGTATCCGAAGGGCAACCGTAGGGGTCAGTTACATGGGCCTTGAAGGGATAATGTCCATAAGCGGAAACGGTTACGGAGGTCCCTTGAAAAAGTTGTGCATTGGCAAGGTTGGTCAGTTGATAGCTCCCTTTGTCACTTGTGATTTTCAGGGTTGCGGCCAGAGAACCGCAGATGAGTGTATCGAGATGCGAGAGATCCATCTTGGGAAACTGATGTACCACCACCTGCACCGAGTCTTTGGCCTGACAGCCATTGCTTCCCGTTATCAAAACCCTGAAGAGCCCATTGGAACTCACGGTGATGGATCGCGTCTGGCTACCGTTGCTCCAGAGGTAATTCGCGTGGGAACCCGGATCAAGTGCTACTTGTTGACCAATACAGATGTCCTCCTGATCCTTCAATTGGGAAACCGGGGCAGGTTTCACAACCACTCGGTAAGTCGCAGAATCCCTGCATGCCCCGTTTTTACCAACTACCGTATAAAGCGTTGTGACATCCGGATTTGCGATGGGATCGGAAATCAGCGGATTGGACAATCCGATCGCCGGCCGCCAGACATAGGTCGCCTGGGTTGCTGTTTGGTTCAGATGCACTGCCACGCCCTGACAGGTGGTATGAAGGGTATCTGTTCCAAAAGTGATCCGATAGACAAACAACCCCATGCTGGAGGTGAGGTTCACTTGTGGATCGTTGGGCATGCCCCCATACTCTATCAGATAGCCGGCCGGAATGTAGTCGCCAGAGCTTCCGCCGTTGGGGAGGTCGTTCCATTTCAGCGATTCCGATGGATTATTGGCGAAATAGGTGATGTGCGCGTAACTCTCATTGCCGCCTGAATTGTTGGGTTCCCAGGAAGTAGAGGCTGTTGAAGGAGAATAGGGAATGTCGTACCGGTTCCAATTTTGATAAGCCCCGTTGACGGGACCGTAGTGGGCCGGATCTGTTTTTGCCTGATAACCTGTGCCTCGCCAGAAGGTGATGCCCGCCCCTTCGTTGGCCAGTCCTTCCGGTCCGGTAACCCAGCGCCAGTTACCCTCGTCCCCCTGGTCGGTGGCTCCAATCCAGCCCACTCCCTTGGTCTTTTGCTGGATGAAGGCATTTTCTACGGCGGAGGTAATGGTGGCAAGATAACCCTGCAGACCATGGTATTTCATGGCAGCCGATTCAGCCTCCATCTTGGCTGTTGTCCAAAGTATCCTGGGAGAACTGATGAAGCGGTAAAAATGTCCGGTTTCGGGAAGAAAATCGGCATCATCGAGCGAGAAGGTCAGGATCCGGATGGTGGAGGAAGGCAGCGCCGCATGGTTGTCATATTGGACACAACGCATGGCATTGATGTAATCGGTGATGCCGTTGCCCCCGGAAAGTGTCAGAAATCCCTGGGCAGAGGCCCACGTAGCGGTTACCGGACCGCTGTATCCAACCAATTTGAGCTCATCTTCTCCAAAAACATATCCCTGGGAAATGGAGACTTTCATACCGGTCACCTGCGAACCGGACTCCATGGTAAAATTGGGCGCTACCAGGACGGGTTTGCCACAGAAGTAGGCTCCATCCGGCTGATTGGGGCTAATGGTGATGTCCTGAGCCACAGCTATGAAGGTG
>JAJTBP010000304.1 GCA_021286825.1 Marinilabiliales bacterium
CAACGGAACGACCGCGCTATTTTTATCCATGATCGGCATCGGTCTGAAGCCAGGCGACCGGGTATTGACCACTCCCATCACTTGGATCGCTACTGCGGCTGCACCCGCAACTCTAGGTGCTGAAGTTGATTTTGTTGACATCGACCCCATCACCCATAATTTGGATGTCAATCAGTTGGAGGACAAGCTGACGCCCCATACCAAGGCCGTACTTCCGGTACATCTTTACGGACAGGCTTGTGAAATGGACGAGTTGCTGGCCTTGTCAGACAAATACCATTTCGCCGTGGTAGAGGATGCTGCGCATGCAATCGGTGCCGAATACAAGGGGCGGAAGGTTGGAACATTGGGTGCTACCGGATGCTTTAGCTTTCATGAACAAAAGAACATTTCCACGCTCGGCGAGGGAGGGATGATCACCACCAATGACAAGGAGATCTTTGACCGCATCTCACTGTACCGCTCACATTGTACCCGCGTTCATGGGAATTCCACCAAATACTGCAAACTGGATGAAGAGGTTTTCCCTGTTGGAAAAAAATTCTGGTGGCAGGATTTTGACGATTGCGGCTACAATTTTCGTATGACGGATATTCAGGCTGCTGTTGGTATTGAACAATTGAAAAAGGTGGATCAGCTCAATCAGCGAAGAATTGACAATGCGGCCTTTCTTTCAGAGCAACTTTCTGGGATTCCCGGTTTCTCTCTTCCTGTAACCCTGCCATACAATAAAAATGTCTTTCACCTTTATCCGGTAATGATCGATGCCAAGGAATTCGGCATGACCAAGGAGGATTTCATCTACGACATGTTGCACAAATTCGGGATCAAGGTGGGCTTTCATTACATTCCGCTCCATTACTCTACCGCTTTCAAGAAGAGGGGTTTCAAAAAAGGCCAATTCCCGAATGCGGAGAAATTGGGTGACCAATTGGTGACCTTGCCCATCAATCCACGGCAGACACCGGAAGCACTTGAATATTTAGTCAACAGCATCAAAGCGGTTCGTTCCTAAAAATTTCCATTATGGATTTCATTGATGTGATTCGGGATTTCAAGAAAAAAGGAATCTATTTTGATACGAAGGAGGATATCTTCATTGCCCGTTCGCCTGGGAGACTGGATGTAATGGGAGGAAACGATGATTATACCGGTGGTCTAGTCTTTGAATCCACCATCGAGGAGTCGACCTATGCCGCAGCTCAATTGCGGAAAGATCAAGTCATCCAGTTGAATAACAAGACTGCCAATGATGCCGGATGGCAGGGGAATCTGGTGGTCTCCTGGGAGGATCTTTCGGATGAGGAATCTGTAAAAGCATTGGCAGCCAGTTCCGCATCCCTCAAATGGACTGCCTACGTCTTGGGCAACCTGTATTATCTTAAGAAAAAATTTCCTGACAGGATGATACATGGCATCACCCTATACATGGAATCGACTGTACCCTTAAACAGGGGAGTAAGTTCTTCCGCAGCCATTGAAGTGGCCGTTATGAAAGCCTCAGCGGCAGCTTTTGGCATCGATCTCAGGGGAACCGAACTGGCCTTAGCCTGCCAGTGGGTAGAAAATGTCATTGCGGATGCAGCTTGTGGAATCATGGATCAAATTGCTGTCGTAGCCGGTTGGCAGGGACATATTCTGCCTTTGGTATGCCAGCCTTGTTTGCCTGAGCCGTTGATAAAGCTCCCCGATGAACTCCAAATTTGGGGAATTGACTCCGGCGTCAGCCATCAGGTATCCGGAATTGAGTACGAAGCAGCACGGGCAGCTGCCTTTATGGGTTACAAAATGATTTGCGATCTTGAGGGGATTGAAGTAACCAAAGATCATGAAAGTGAAATTGAAAGATATACAGACCCGATCTGGCACGGATATCTTGCCAATCTTTCCAGATCTGACTATCATGAGAAATATGAAAACCATCTTCCAGAAGAGCTTGATAGCCTGAGCTTTTTGCAAAAACACGGTTTTCACACGGACCCTTACACTCCATTAAAAGAGGGAGTCCTATACAAAGTCAAAGCCAATACCTCCTATGCAGTTGAAGAGAATGCCAGAGTCCAGCTTTTTTCCGAGCTTTCGCGAGGGGCTTCTCTTTCTCATTCACGCAGGTCATTCGAACTGATGGGTGAGCAAATGTACCAGTCACATTTTGCCTATACAGAATGTGGGCTGGGAAGTGACGCCACAGACTTTTTGGTCAACCTCTGCAAGGCCCAAGGCAAGGCCAATGGCATTTACGGTGCCAAAATTACCGGAGGGGGTGCCGGAGGTACCGTAGCAATTTTGGCTGATAAATATGCCAGGAATCTTGTGAAAGATATCTTTGAAGCATACAAAGCTGCCGGATTGGGTGATCCCTATCTTTTTGAAGGAAGTTCAGATGGTGCCGATGCTTTCGGTTTACACATCATCTGACTCTTTGACCGACGTACCAAATCAACTAACTACTTAACATGAAAGTCTCCCAAATGCTTGCGCTCGCGGCTTTGGCTGCGAACACTTTGTTCCCCACCTTTTTAGCAGGTCAGGGCAACAAGGTCACGCTCAATCCGATATGGAAAAGCGATCTGAAAACCTTTATAGAAAACAGTCCGGTATTGGTTGCACTTCCCGGAGAGAAAGAATCCCGGATTGTCGTTGCCGGACGTGAAGATCTGATCATGTTGGATAAGAATGGTCAGGAAGTATGGCGATACAGGAGTCCGGGCCGTTACATGATGTCACCCTCCGCCCTCGAACGTGATGGCAAACCTCCCTTAATCTTCGCAACTGACAACCAAGGAAATGTAAGATGCCATGCTTATGATGGCAAGGTAAAGTGGGAATACCGTCTGAATGCACCCTGCTCATGGTCGGCTCCCGCAGTTGCCGACCTGAAGGAAGATGGCCACTTTGCAATCATCCAGGGTGATGAAACCGGACATGCAACAGCCATCGATGCAGATTCGGGACAACTGATCTGGAAGTCTGCTTTGAAAGGAATGCCTTCCAGTCCGGCAATCGGCGATTTGGATGGCATCAAAGGAGCCGAGATCGCTTACCTATCCACCGAAGGAATCCTGACTGTTTTTCATGCTGACGGCTCTTTGTTTTGGCAAACACAGCCTGGAGGAATCAGCCAGACCTGGGGCACATCCTCCCCTGTCCTATTCAAGCGCTCCGATGGAGCATCCTCTTTGTTCGTTGCAACAGGGGATGGGAAGGTCATCTGCTACAGTGGAGAAGGAAAAGTGTTGTGGTCTGCCCACGTGAATGGTCCGGTAGCCTCCACCCTATCTGCCGGTGACTTGAACCAGGATGGAGTGACGGACCTCATCCTGATTACACAACTGGGTGTCATATACCGATTTACTGAAGATGGCAAACAACTGTGGAACATCGACATGCAGGGAAGAACGTTGGGATCCGGAGCCCTCATCGATCTAAACAATGATGGTCTTCAGGAGTATCTGTTTTGCACGCAGGACGGCCACTTGCAGGCATTGGATGATCAGGGCAAGACACTGTTTGATTATGTATTCAATCATAGGACAATCAATGAAACTCCGACTTTTGGTGAGATTGTCAGCAGCAAGTCGGGACTTGAGATGACCCTCACGGGTGGGGAGAGTGGACTGACCTATTGTTTCAGTACCTCCGCCACGGAAAAGTCGTTGAGACAATGGATCTCTGCAGGAGGAAAAAGTACCCGGACAAACGCTTTCGGATCAGATGTTGCGGATAGAAAACTAGGCATGGTACCTGAAAATCTTGCCTGGGATCAATTGTATCAGGGAGAGGATATCGTTTTTAATCTGTTCAATCCGGAAGTCACGCAAGATTATTTGATAGCGGAAGTTACTTGTCGATATCCAGATGGAAATGTTCAGTCTGTCAATTCCAAACTAACCGGCAACAAAAGCAAGTTGTTTCTTCCATTCGGCGGGAAGTCTCCGGGTGCTTACCAGTTTTCCTGGCAAGTTGCTTCGAAACAAGGGAAAATTCTCTTGCAACAGGAGCGAACGGTCTACTACACCCCGTATCAAAATGAAATCACGAGTG
>JAJTBP010000305.1 GCA_021286825.1 Marinilabiliales bacterium
CTACCTTGCAGCGACCATTCCCATTTATTCTCCACACACTTGCCCACTTTGCCCTTCCCATGTTGGGGTGTCTGGTAATTGATGAGGAAATCATAGCCCTCCCAACCGGTTTGATGGTTTCTATCCACATCAATCAGCAAATACATCCAGCGATCCTTTTTTGTCGGCAACACAATAGGGCCTGCCGTCTGAACATAAAAATAGACATAGGATTCATCCTGCGCGACTTTGGACAATACCAAGTCATTGCGTCCGGTATGGTTGGTATAGTATTGATTTGCATGACCAGGATGATCCCGGTGAAACGTATTTCCTCGATAGTGCCTGAATTCGGGTTTCACTAGCTCCCATCCTTTGAACTGACCTATTTTGAAACTTTGAGGTGGTGAAACGGAATCGGCAGCCTGTAGTCCCTTGAACCGCCTGATATTTTGTACCAACTGATAATAGTAAACATCTCCCTTGTCTCCCCATCCTTTGTTGGGTTCGATGTCACGGCTATGTTCCCAGTCAAATTCATCCACAAAAGAAAAGGGTTCACCAGTCCAGCCACTACCCTTTTCCCACTTCCCGGCAATGTACTCATTCCAACCCGTAACAAACACCAAATCAGGATCCAGCAACAACGCACGGTTCCACTGTTCCTGAAAATTCAGTCCATAGAGATAACCATCGGCTCTGTGATCCTGACCTTTTGCGAAGGTAAAACTTCTCCCATAGGTGCCTGGAAGGTTAAATGCACTGCAATGGCCATTGGTCAATGGACCGGCGTTCTGCGCCACTCCTACCGTTACCTCTTCACAACTCCCATCCGGCCGTTCCATAAACTTATGTTGCGGAAAGATCTCAAGCCAACCCCATTGGTTGTATTTCTTGTTTGGGCCCCTTACATAATCCGGCTGACCAGGCCTGAAGGTAAAGAAATCTAAAATCTTTCGATCTGTCTCTGAGCTCTCCGGATGAAGGCTTTGTTCATACGCCATGATGATCGGCTTCCCATGCCATCGGAACCACATTTCGGGATATCTCTCCGGTTGATAGAGGTCCTGATACAAATTGCGAATCATACCCGCAGCATCCTCGCTTGGCCCAAATGGCAGAATGAAGGCGATGGATGGTGCATTGACTCCATCCTTGCGTGCATCGGCCCAGACTTTAAAAAGTACTTCGTATGCCGATTTCCAAAGGGCAGGCTTGTTGGTACAATCCAGAAATACACCATCGACACCGGCATCAGCAAGCATTTCGGCATGTTTTCTAAATACCCAGGGGTCGGTAGATCGGTAATATCCCAACAAAGGTTCTTCCCAAAAATGATTGTTTCCCCCACCCCTGTCCCAGGCAGGGTGATGGGTATCTTTGAGTGCTTCCGGGTGATTGCGCAGGATCTCTGACACATTGCCCACCGAACCATACCGGACCATGGCATCCGTATGCCAGGTCCAGTAAAAAAGAGCCACTTGTTTGCCAGCTCTTTTGGTCCGTGCGGGTCCCGAGACCGGGACCTCTCTACCCAATGCGTCTGTAGCAGACCAGCCATCGCTCGTAATGAGTGGAAGCGGCTGAGCGGTCTGTTTGGAGATGGCGATGGAAGGCTGCTGACCCCGGCATGGAAGCCAATGGGATGAGAGCAGGAACAGAAAAATGGCGACCATCGACACTCTGCCAATCATTCGTATCGTTTGCTAGTTTAAACCTCTTTTTCTTAACAGGGGATCGATGCCGGGAGTCTTACCTCTGAAATTCACATACAATTTCATGGCTTCCTCTGTACCGCCGCGCTCCAATACGTTGGTTCGAAATGCAGTAGCTACCGACTGATCAAAAATATTGCCCTTTTCAAGGAAGGCTTCAAAAGCATCGCAATCCAAAACAGCCGCCCAGATATAACTGTAGTAACCGCTGGAATATTCTCCCGGGAAGACATGATTGAAATAGGTGGATTTGTATCGGGGAATGATCTCCGGGATAAGACCCGCTTTTTCCATGGAAGCTTTTTCAAATTTCTCCACATCGATATCCATTGCTTTGGTGAGGGTGTGGTAATCCATATCCAGGATGGCAGCAGCCAGGAACTCAGTGGTAACGAAGCCTTGGTTAAACTTTCCGGCTTTGATGATCTTATCAACCAGTCCTTGCGGGATGATCTCACCTGTTTGATAATGTTTGGCATACATTTTCAGCACCTCCGGCTCAACCGCCCAATGTTCCATAACCTGGGAAGGCAACTCCACAAAATCTCTAGAAACTGCAGTGCCTGAAAGTGTCCTGTAATGACATTTGGAAAGCAGACCATGCAGGCTGTGGCCAAATTCATGGAACAAAGTCTCCACCTCATCAAAGTTCAACAAAGCCGGTTTATCTCCTGCCGGTTTGGAAAAATTGAAAGTAGTGGAAACAACTGGCCTTTTATCAGGAGCTCCGTCAGCATGATACTGATCGCAATAATTGTTCATCCAGGCACCTCCTTTTTTGGAGGCTCTTGGAAAGAAATCCATGTAGAGAATGCCGATGAAGGAGCTGTCCTTGTCCTTCACTTCAAATACCTGGCAATCGGGATGATACAATGGCATATTTTGCAATTGCTTGAAGGTCAGACCATAAAGTTTTCCTGCCACAGCAAATGCTCCATTCCGCACATTGTTTAACTCAAAGTAGGGTCTTACCTGTTCCTCGTCCAGATCGTATTTGGCTTTCCTCACTTTTTCTGCATAATACCACCAGTCCCAACTAGCCAATTTGAATTTGCCGCCATCTGAATCGATCATCTTTTGAATATCAGCAGCTTCTTCCTTGGCACGCTTCAATCCCGGACGCCAGACCTTGTCAATCAGTTCATAGACGTTTTTTGCATTTTTAGCCATGCAATCATCCAGCGTGTAGGCGGCCCAGCTCTCAAATCCAAGCAAGTTGGCTTTTCTCAACCTGAGATTTACGATCTTTTGGATTACTTGCTTGTTGTCGAGCGAATCATTGTTATTGCATCTGTTGTACATGGCTTTGTAGAGCTTTTCCCTCAATTCCCTTTTTGTTGAATAGGTCAAAAACGGAATCCAGCTGGGCTTCTGAAGCGTAAAAACCCATTTTCCTTCCATGCCATTGGCTTTGCCTTCTTCCAATGCACTGGCAATCACTCCTTCGGGCAATCCATCGAGGTCCGCTTTGTTGTCGACAACCAATTTGAATTTATTGGTCTCAGTAAGCATGTTGTTGTCAAACTTCAGTGCTAATAAGGCCAGATCGGCATTTATTTTCTTGAATTCCTCACGTTTCTCTGCCGGAACATTGGCTCCTCCCCTAACAAACCGCTTGTAAATTTCTTCCAGCAACCGGCTTTGTTCTCTGTTGAGGTTCCATTTGTCTTTGTTCTTCTGAACTTCACTTACCCGGGCAAACAATTTCTCATTGAGATTAATTGCATCCGAATGAGCCGACAACAAAGGAGCCACCACCACGGCAATTTGATCAATAGAATCGTTGGTATTGGCTTCTTTCACATTGAAGAAAACATTGGCAACCCTTGCAAGCATCTCACCGCTCTTGTCCATCGCCTCGATGGTATTGGCAAAAGAGGCTGGTTCAGAGTTGTTTATGATCTGATCGATTTCACTGTTGTGACGTTTAATGGCCTCCTGGAAGGCGGGCAAGTAATCTTTGTTTTGTATCTTATCAAAAGGTGGAACCCCATACGGAGTCTTGTAATCTTCAAAAAAAGGATTCATAGCAATGGCTTTGGTCTTCATTTTTTCATGGGTACATGAGGCTATCGCCAAGACGAGAGCCAGGAGGAACATCCGGTTTTTCATTGTTTTGAGATGTAATGATTAGCGAATCCAAAATAAATAAAAAGCGATTGATCGCCAATGATTTTTCCTACCCGATGACAAACAATATCCAGGGACCTCCAGATCGGCATGGAATGGCTTAAAAATTGAAAATTCAAACCAAAGGATCACAGAATATTTCTATTTTTGATTTCCGTTAACCAC
>JAJTBP010000306.1 GCA_021286825.1 Marinilabiliales bacterium
CGACTTGTCATTCGTAATTTGGGAAAGAAGGTTCTGAAACGGTTGAACATTGTTTATGGGACAGAAGGATTTGCATCCAGAACCTATTTGTGGAGAGGCCTCTTGCCATTCAACGAGACTACAACAGTTACCCTTCCTGGTAAAATCGATTTCATGGAAGGTAAAAACCTGTTTCGAGTGAAATTGGTTGGTCCCAATGAACACCTGGATGAATGGACTGATGACAATCAATCCGTTACCATCTTTTATGCTCCGCCCAGGTTGCCAGCTGACATGGTACTCGCCTACAGGACGAATCTGAGACCAGCAGAAAATAAGCTTATCATCAGAAATCAGGATTCATTGGTGGTCTATCGACGAGATTCCATTGGGACGGTATCCAACAAGCGATACATGGACACACTCCATCTACAGCCAGGGGTGTATGAATTGATGCTAAGTGATGCCAAAGGGGATGGAATGGAATTTTGGGCAGAGAAGGAACAAGGATTTGGATTCTTGAGAATGATGGACTTGGATGGTCATCTGTTGAAGAACTTTGAAAGTGATTGCGGAAAAGGGATTTTTTATTCCTTCTCTGTTGATCCTCGTTATATATGGCTTGAAGAAAAGAATCCTCCCGTTTTTATTCTTTATCCGAAAAGAACCAAAGATAATTTGACTATCAGTTATTGCCTGAATCGTTCGGCGACGCTCGAATTGCTGATTGTCTCTGAATCCGGGCAAAAAGAGAATTACAAATTTGACAAGGTCAAAGATGGTGAGGCTGTATTACCTGTCAAACATCTGGGCAAAGGAAAATATACATTGGAAGCCTTTGAAAATGGATTCAGGCGGTTTTCCTCCCGGTTTACTGTCGAAGAATAGTCTGTTTGAACGTGGTAGCACAATCAAGCCGGTTGGATTTTTCTAGGAATGCATGACGGAATGATGTTTATTTGCATTTTGAAATCTGTACTCGAATAGAAGTGGAAATATTAAGCAACGCCAATCTTTTAAATATTTCACTGGTTATCAATCTGGTAGCTATTGTGATGCTATGGCTGGTCCCCAAACACTGGGGTTTTAAGTTATTGATTCCGACGGTATTACTGACGGCATTGCTAACCGGCTATTTGGCCATTGAGGCCTTGGTCCATGGGACAATCACATTGAAAATTGACCTGGGAAGTTTTATGGGAGATGTGGCATTGACAATAGACAGTCTGGCTGCTTGGTTTATTCTCATCATAGATTTTACTGTTTTCACCGGGATCTACTATGGATCTGGTTATCTGGAGGGGGATCAATCCAGCAGACCGAGGCATAACCTACACCTCATTTCTTTGTTGCTTTTTCATCTTTCCATGTTGATGGTTTGTATGATCCAAAATAGCTTCGCCTTTTTGGTTGCCTGGGAAATTATGTCCATCACCTCAGCCCTACTCGTGTTTTATGATCATGAAAATCAAGCAACCTTTCGAGCTGCCCTGAATTATTTTGTTCAAATGCATGTGAGTGTGACCTTTCTAACGGTTGCTTTTATTTGGGTTTTTAGCCGAACCGGATCCTTTAGTTTTGATTCCTTAAGAACGGTCTTTGCCTCTGAAAGAAACCTTTGGTTGTTTCTCCTGTTTTTTGCCGGATTCGGAACGAAGGCAGGTCTCATTCCCTTTCACAGCTGGTTGCCGCAGGCACATCCGGCGGCGCCATCCCATGTATCTGGCATCATGTCTGGAGTCATTGTAAAGCTTGGTATCTATGGTATGCTTCGCGTGGTTACCTATATGAGCAATGATTTTTTGCTGGCTGGAGAAATTGTTTTGTCCGTTTCAGTCCTCACAGGACTCTATGGGATACTGAATGCGGCGGTTCACAGAGACTTCAAAAGGTTACTGGCTTACTGCACCATTGAGAACATCGGAATCATTGGGATTGGTTTGGGTCTTGGTCTTACCGGTCTGGGTCTGCATTCACAATTGATGGTTTTCCTTGGTTTTGGTGGAGCTTTGCTGCATGTTCTCAATCACTCCCTCTTCAAATCGCTCTTGTTTTTTGCTGCGGGATCCGTTTACAAACAGTGTCACTCCAAGAATATGGAGAATCTGGGTGGACTAATCAAACGTATGCCCCAGACAGCCCTTTTTTATCTCATGGCATCCTTAGCAATCGCAGGATTGCCACCGTTTGCCGGATTTGTCTCTGAATTTCTACTTTACAAAGGTCTTCTCACCGGAATCGCAACCGGCAGGATCATCCACATTTTACTATTTGTGCTTGTTCTGGCTGGACTTAGCATCATTGGCGGATTATCGGTAATCACCTTTACAAAATCTTTTGGGACGATTTTTCTTGGTCAACCAAGAAGTTCCCGTACAGAACATGTAAGCGAAGTCACCTTTAAAATGCTTTGGCCACAATGGCTCATTCTTTTTGTCATATTCAGTATCTCCCTATTCCCGCAAATTTATCTTTCAGCCCTTCTAAAGATTGTTGAACCCTTGGTTCCATGGATGCAAGATGCAAATGTCATAGAAAATATAACCTCATCAGTACAGCAGATAGGCTATGTTTCTTTGATCTTTACCGGTATTGCCATAACCCTTTGGATTATTCGCCATTACATGAAAAAAGGAAGCGCTGAAACATATGGTGCAACCTGGGGGTGTGGCTATATTGCCGGCACTTCACACCAACAATACACAGGAAAATCTTTTTCCAAGCCACTAGGAAAGATTTTTAGCAGCATAGTCATGGAAAAGAAGGAATTTGACGAGATCGAAGTCCGTGAGATACATCCAGCCAGACGATACTATGCATCGCATTATCGCGATTTTTTCGAGCTAAACATCATTCAGCCAATGACCAAAATCTTGATTTCGTCTGTCGACTATTTTAGATTTGTTCAGAATGGCCGCATCCAATCCTACGTATTGTATGGCATTGTTTTTATTCTTGCGATGGCTTTGTTGTCATTATTTAAGGTAGTAGCATGAACCTGATATCCTTGTTTGTTTGGATTCCTATGATAGCGGCTTTGCTGTTGCCATTTTTCAGAAATGGCAAACAGCGAGGACTTGTTTTGTTGTTTCTGGGAATTCAGGTATCGATTTCTGCTTATTTTGGTATCCGGACACTGACCGGAATCCCAATGGAGATTCAGTTTCCCGGGACGATAGTTACAGGTGCCATTCCAATTCGGATGGATGCGTTATCGGCCTGGTTTATTCTGATCATAGACCTCATTTTTCTCGTAGGGATCACATATGGATTGGCTTATCTTAAATCGGGACCCATTGAATCTAGAAGACTGAACTTGCATTTCATCTCTTTACTATTGCAGCATGCTTCTATCCTTGCCATTTGCGTAGTTCAAAACAGCCTTGTTTTTCTTGTTTTTTGGGAATTGATGGCCCTCACCTCTTTCCTGCTCATCATCTACCAACATGAAGAATCGATCAATATTCAGGCTGGTATCAACTACCTGATTCAGGCACACCTATCCATTGTTTTTTTGATCATTGGTTTTTTGTGGGTTGCCGTAAAAACTGGCAGTTATGATTTTCAATCCATTACAAATTATGCAAGCACTTTACCGCCGGCAGGTTCGCTGTTGCTTTTCCTCTGTTTTTTTGCTGCTTTTGCCATCAAAGCGGGATTAATTCCGTTTCACACTTGGCTACCTTATGCCCATCCAGCCGCTCCTTCCCATATTTCCGGCATGATGTCGGGAATCCTGATAAAAATTGGCGTATATGGAATCTTCCGTTTCATTCTGCTCATTCCTACGGATTATTTGTTAGCCGGCTACCTGATTCTTTTCATATCGGTGATTTCCGGACTATATGGAGTGATGATGGCCATTGTTCAACACAACCTTAAAAAATTGCTTGCCTATCACAGCATAGAGAATATAGGCATCGTTGGCATTGGCATCGCGATTGGCTT
>JAJTBP010000307.1 GCA_021286825.1 Marinilabiliales bacterium
AAACGACCAAAGTGCTACGGTGCTGAAAGAGAACCATTTTTCGGTTATTTATGCCAGAGAGATGGCCGAACAACTGACCGTGATGCAACAAGAGCTTACCCGAAGTGCGCTTGCCAAAGAACCACCCCATCACGCCATGCTGGATGAGGCAAAAAAAATGTTCAACAAAGCCCTCTCTGCAGAATTGGAAAACCTTACGGAATCAGGGGAAGACCAACTGGCCGCAGGGATTGCCAAGAAATATGCTGAATATGAGCAAAAGGTCACTCAATCTGAGGGAATTACTTTAACCTTGGAAGCACTGCAATCCACCTTGACTCCGTATCAGATCCTGTACCAGCAGACGGTGCTGCTGGCCCGCATGAATGAACAGGCAATCATCCGGAAAGCAGGAGAGATCAAACGTTCGGCAGAAAACGGATTAACCACCGTACTGTTGTTCGGCACCATCTGCTTTCTTGTCACCCTCATCTTCACCTTTAATTTTGCCTCCTATTTCAACAACCGTTTTACAAAGCTTTATCAGGGCATCAAGGAGATTGGAGAGCATTCTTACGAACACCGGTTAAATTTTGAAGGAGAAGATGAATTCTATGACATTTCAATGGTATTCAATGAAATGGCAAGCAATCTAAGTCAGCTCCAGCCGAACCAGCGTCCGGCGAAGGAAGCCACTTTCATTGCGGAATATGATCATTCCCAACGAGATGAACTGGCAAGAATTCTAGAACAAATGCAAGGAATGAAAGAACGAGCATTGGATTTAATTGCTAAATTGGAGAGCAAAGAAAATGGGCATGGAATCAGCTGATCTTAGACCCGATCCGGACAAACTTTTGGCCACAATCCTGCAATCGGAAGAAAAAGGCAAACGTGGAAAACTTAAGATATTCTTTGGCATGTGCGCTGGCGTGGGCAAGACCTATTCGATGCTACAGGCGGCGCGGGTTGAAAAGACCAAAGGATGTGATCTGGTTGTAGGATATGTGGAAACCCACAACAGAACCGAAACAGCGGCACTGTTGGAGGGACTCGGGCAAATTCCCAGGAAAAGACTACCTTACAAGAATGCCGATTTGGAGGAGTTGGATCTGGATGCGATCCTGGCAAGAAAACCGCAATTGGTGCTGGTGGATGAACTGGCCCACACCAATGCACCTGGATGCAGACATGCCAAGCGATATCAGGATGTACTGGAAATCCTGGAACATGGCATTCATGTGTATACGACAGTCAATGTCCAACATCTGGAAAGCCGATCGGATACGGTGGCACAGATCACCGGCATAACGGTCCGGGAAACACTCCCCGATGAGATTTTTGAGAATGCGGATGAGGTGGAATTGGTGGATTTGAGTCCGGACGAATTGATTCAGCGACTGTCGGAAGGAAAGGTCTATGCTCCTGAAAGATCGCAGGAGGCAATGTCCAATTTTTTCCGGAAGGGAAACATCACAGCACTTCGGGAGATGGCTTTGCGCATCGTTGCGGATCGCGTGGACAAGCAGTTGCATGACTACATGCAAGAGAAGCGGATCCGCGGACCATGGAAATCCGGATCGCATCTTTTGGTTGCCATTGACTACCGGGTTCAATCCACGCGATTGTTGCGTTGGACAAAAAATCTAGCCTATTCCATGGGTGCCAATGTCCAGGCAATTTATGTTGAAACCTCACATAAATTGACGGCAAACGAGGAAGAGCAACTCAACAAAAATTTTGCACTGGCGAAGCCATTGGGGATCAAAGTGCGGATTGTCACCAACTATGATGTGGTGAGTGCCATTGTCGATTTTGCCCAAAAAGAGAACGCTACGCACATCATCGTGGGCAAACCCCGTGTCCGAAACCTGCTGGCCATGATCCGCCTGGGCAATTTTGTCAATCGGCTGATCCGCTACAGTGGCAGCATCGATGTTTACATTCTGGGGGCTGACAACCAGGCCAAAGGGAGATACAAAGAGAAGGTATTTGTCCCCTCTTTCACGTCCACTCTGCGTGAATATCTGACAGTTACGGCATTGGTTATCCTCACCAGCATGGGATGTTATCTTGTCAAGGATTACATCGATTATCAGGTTGTCTCCTTTGGACTGCTTTTTCTGGTCTCCATTCTAGCCATTTTTTTCGGATCGGGCCCCATCCTGTTGGCAGCTGCACTCAGCGCCATGATTTGGGATTACCTCTTCATACCGCCTCAGTTCACCTTGCACATCGACAAACCGCAAGACATCCTGATGCTGATCATGTTCTTTCTCATTGCCCTGTTAAACGGCATTCTCACCTCTCGGGTCCGCCGGCAGGAGAAGAAAATCAGGATTCGGGAGGAACGAACACAAGCGCTCTATCAGTTGACCAAAGAGCTCAACATAGCAGGTGGTCTCGAAGAGGTTACCGGAATCGCCAATCGCTACGTCAAGCGATATTTTGGGATGGATGCCACCATTTTGCTCAAGAAAGAGCGCACCCAAAATGGAGAATCGCTTCTGAGCAGTGATCCTGGTCTGGGCTCAGAAAATGAACAAAGTGTTGCCAACTGGGTATTCAAAAATTCCATTGCTGCCGGGAAATATACAGACACCTTGCCTTCCGGAAGCCGCACCTTTTATCCGCTTACCGGGAATAGTGGCACCATTGGCGTCATTGCAGTCGAACACAATCGCACGTTTACGCAAGGAGAAGAACAATTTTGGGAGGCTTTTCTTTCGCAGATTTCGGGCAAATATGAGCGTGAATACTTTAGAAATGCCGCAAGAATCACCTATGTCCTCAGTGAATCTGAAAAGCTTTACAAGACCCTCTTCAATTCCATCTCGCATGAGTTGAGGATACCGGTGGCCACCATTCTTGGGGCTTCCGATACGCTGCTGACGCAATCCTATCCGGAAGAGACCAGGCAAGCACTTTACCAGGAGATCAACATTGCCTCCATTCGTCTCAACCGACTGATAGAAAATCTATTGAACATGTCCAGGCTGGAATCTGGTTACATCAAGCCCCGACTGGACTGGTGCGACGTACACGACATCACCCATCAGGTCTCTGAAGCCTTGCAGAATGAGCTAAAATCCTTCAAACTCACGACCATTATCCCGCCTGACATGCCGTTGGTAAAGGTAGATTTTGGCCTGCTTGAACAGATTTTGCACAACCTGGTATTAAATGCCACCCAAAATGCTCCCAAAGGTTCCCGAATTCGCCTCAAGCTCTATTACGACGATGAACAGCTCCACATTCATGTGATGGACAGGGGCCCCGGATTTTCTACCGAGGAATTGAATTCCGTTTTTGATAAATTTTACAGAGGAAAAGAGGCAAAAGCCGGAGGTACCGGACTCGGGCTCTCCATCGTCAAAGGTTTCGTGATGGCCCACGGTGGCACCATCCGGGCAGAGAACAGGGAGAATGGCGGAGCCCGGTTTGTCCTTGTCATCCCGACTCAGAGAGCCTTAAACATTAACGAAAAATCGGAATACAGGCGATACAATTCTGATCATTGACGATGAAGTCCAGATCCGGCGCTTGCTGGAGATCACACTTTCGGCCAATGGGTACAAAATCTCAGAAGCTGCCACGGGAAAGGATGGACTGATCCATGCAGCCACATTGCATCCGGTGGTCATCATACTGGACCTCGGACTTCCAGATATTGACGGTCAGGAGGTCCTGAAGAAACTTAGAGAATGGTATGCAAAACCCATCCTCATTTTATCTGTCAAGAGCACGGAGGATGAGATCATCAAAGCACTGGACAACGGTGCCAACGATTTTCTCACCAAACCCTTCAGAACCGGTGAATTGCTCGCAAGGATCCGTGTGGCGATCCGCCAAAGTCATGAACAGTCCAACAACCCGGTTCTCACCTTTGGATCACTGGTGGACTGTTCATGACTTTGGCGGATCGCCACACGGATCCTTGC
>JAJTBP010000308.1 GCA_021286825.1 Marinilabiliales bacterium
TACGCCGCCTATTGTCAGCGAACGAAATATCGGATTCTTCCACTCCTATGGTAAGCATTCGCTGCCGACCAGGGGAAGGGTATGCTTTCGAACCGGCTCTTCCTTCCATTTCCTGCACCGTCTGGATACCATCCATGCCCCTTTTTGCCTACCTTTACCCGAATCAGGAGAATTGAACCATGAAAAACATTGAAGTCTATTGTGTCAATACCGGTACCAGCGACAGCTTTTCGCTTGGGACCACCCTTACCGAAATCGCAGAGAAATTTGGCATCCACCTTGGAGGGCCCATCTGCGGAGCCTATGTCAACAACCGGGTAAAACCGATGGATTTTGAATTGGTGAAACCCAAACGGATCGAGTTTTTTGATTATTCGAACAGGGATGGACAGCGGATGTATCTGCGTACCCTCTCCTTTGTGCTTTTTGCCGCCGTCAAAAACCTCTGGCCGGAGGCAAAACTGAAGATCGACCATGCCATTTCAAAAGGATATTACTGTTCGCTTGAAGGGTCGGAACAGCCCATCTCGGAAGAGGACATCTGGCAGATCCGCGAAGAGATGAAGAGCCTCATCCGCCAGGATCTGCCTGTCATCCGGCAAAGTCTGCTTGCCGAGAAAGCGGTAGCTCTCTTCGAACAGGAGGGACTCGACAGGAAAGCCGAATTGTTCCGGGGATATGGCCGTCTTTATGCTCCCTTGTTTGAGTTAGGCCAACATGTCAATTTTTTCTACGGGCACCAACTCGTCCGCACCGGATTGATCACCCGTTTTGGATTGGAACGCTACTATGACGGGATGTTGCTGCGTTTTCCCAAACCGGAAGATTTTGATCATCTGGAACCGGCTGTCGAGCAGGAAAAGCTCTTCGGCATTTTTAGGGAACACAAGGAGCGGGCAAGAATACTGGGCGTAAGTGACATTTCCCACCTGAACGGGATGACAGCTGCCGGACAAGCAGGCAATGTGATCAAAGTGGCAGAGGCCTTGCATGAAAAGAAGATTGCTGAGATCGCCACCAAAATTACCGAGAGACACGACAAAGTCAACATCGTCTTGATTGCGGGACCCTCCAGCTCCGGGAAGACCACCTTTAGCAAGCGGCTGGGCATACAGCTGGCCGTTAACGGATTGCATGCCATTGAGATCTCTCTCGACGATTTTTTTGTCGACCGGGAACACACCCCAAAAGATGAAAACGGGGAGTATGATTTTGAGGCTTTGGAAGCCATTGATGTCCCCTATTTCAATCAATTGCTGAACAAGTTGCTGAACGGGGAAGAGGTGGAATTGCCAAGGTTCAACTTTCAATCCGGCGAAAGGATGTTCAAGGGGGAATATCTGAAGATGAACAAGGATCAGATCCTGATCATCGAAGGGATCCACGGACTCAATCCGAATCTGATCCCCATGATCGATCCTGACCGAACCTTCAAAATATTCATCTCCGCCCTGACACAGATCTCATTCGACGAACACACCTACATCCCGACCACCGACAACCGCTTGTTGCGCCGGATGATACGGGATGCAAAATACAGGGGTTACAGCGCCTCCAAAACCATCGAACGTTGGCCAAGTGTGCGCAGGGGCGAAGAAAAGCACATCTTCCCCTACCAGGAGAATGCCGACATCATGTTCAATTCTGCCCTGGTTTATGAGTTGGCGGTCCTGAAAAAATACGCCAATCCATTGCTGAAATCGGTCAGGGAAAATGAAGCCCAATATGCCGAATCGGTTCGTCTGCAGATTTTCATCTCCTATTTCGACTCCATTCCGGATACAGAAATCCCCCCCACATCTGTCCTGCGGGAATTTCTGGGGGGCAGCAGCTTCGACTATTGATAGACGATCTTAAACTCAAGTTTGAAATCATCTTCCGTCTTGACGCCCATCAGGGAAGGTGGGTCGATCTTGAACAGGCTCATCTTCAGGTTAAAGGTACCCGAGAAGGTCATCTTGCCACCCTCTTTTGAGATTTTTCCCTTGACCGCGACAGGCTGGCCCACCCCATGAAAAGTAAGGGTACCGGACGAGGTAAATTCCTCTCCGTCGAGGGTCACCGAACTGCTCACATAGGTCACATTTGGAAATTTCAAGGCCTCGGTCACCTCCATCATGTGCGAATCCCTGTTGGCATTCTTGCTGTCGAAGGAGGCCACCTTCGCCGAGACAGCCACCTGGTAGACAGCCGACCTGGAGGCATCCGTCAGGATCACGGAATTGACCTCCTTGCATTCACCGGTCCAGGTATGCAGGGGGTGGGTCATGGTGTAAACAATGGAGGATTCCTCTTTCAGCGAGCTTACTTTTACCTTTTCTTGTGCAGAAACCTGCAGCGACAGCAGGATGGCAGCCATCCACAATCCGGTCTTCTTCATATTGATAAATTTTGGTGAATACATACAATGATGTCAGGCATATCATCCGCAACCCACTCGCGGCAGGCAACCAAGGATCTGCAAACCCTCTATCCCTGAATACGGAGATTGCCCTTCCGGGTTTTGCCGGTTAGCATCTCTTTTGAATTATTAACGATTGGATACAAATGGGTTACAGTCCAGTCGATGAGCATACGACTCCCCCTTCCTGCCGTTGGCAGAAAAGATGGGCCCATCGGCAGATGATCCGTGTTGTCAGAATTTGATGACGATCATGGAGGCTGCAAAGGCACCGAAGGCGGTGAAAGCAGCAGCCCTGTGGTAAGGTTTCAGGCTGGGATTTCCTTCGATCTGACCCGCCAGTATGTTGGTGGCGATCATGGCCGAAAGATGGACGATGGCCAATGCCCTGTGCACCTTGATGCTGCTGTAGCCTTTGTGCTCATCCAGCATGCGGGGGGGAGCAAAGAGCGACAGGGCAGCGGTGGTGAAGTAGCCAAAATTGACGGCTGCCGCGAGTCCTTCGTGCAGATCTTTCACATTTTGCCCATTGTACAACTTCGCTCCTACGATTCCCTGGGCCACCATTCCTCCAAGGGTCAGGGTTCCCATGATCTGGTGAGCGATGAGCATTCCTCGTCTCAACTTCAACTCCGCTTGTCGCTTTTCAGGGGTGAGCTCAAACTTGTCGAAGTTGCGCATCAGGCCATGATTGCCCCAAAGCATGCGCTGGGTGAAGAGGATGTGTTTGGGTAAAAGGCTTTGCTGTTCCTGAGTTGATTGGTTGAGATCACCCAATAGATCCGTAACAGCAGTCGTGTCTTTCCCGGCAACCGGAGTGGTAGCCGTTTTCGACTGGGAGAAGGCACCTGCTACCACAAATAGCAGGCATGCAAGCAGTAAGAACTTTTTCATCAGCAGAATATTTGGTAAATAAACATCATATGCCGCAGAAACAATATCCAAACATATATATTTTTATTTACATATTCATCTAACTGCTGATTTTATCCAAGCAGGCTTTTGACCTTGTCCGAGATTAATTTTCCCTCCACTTTTCCGGCCAGCTCCTTCGAAGCGACACCCATGACCTTGCCCATCTCCTTGAGGGAAGTGGCACCGACACGGGCGATGATTTCAGATACGGCTGCGGTGAGTTCTTCATCACTCATCTGTTTGGGAAGGTAAGATTCGTACACTTTCACCTGTGCCAATTCGAAATCAGCCAGATCCTGACGCTTCTGTCCGGCATAGATTTCGGCCGAATCACGCCCTTGCTTGGCCAATTTGGAAATCACCCGGATGGCCTCTTCATCGGGTAGCTCTTCTGCCCCACTTTTGGCTGTTTTGGCCTCCAGAAGCACCTTCTTGATGTTGCGTACGGCCTCCAGCCGTTCTTTGTCCCTGGCCAGCATCGCTGCCCGGATATCTTCGTTAACCTGATCAAATAGACTCATGGGAATGGTTTTGAAATGAATAAATGCTAGTGTTCAATCATTGAATGCATTTCAGTCCGGTTTGTCGTGCAGAAAG
>JAJTBP010000309.1 GCA_021286825.1 Marinilabiliales bacterium
TGGGGGTGCTTCCCTTTTTTCTTCTGCTTTATCTGACACTCTTTACAATCGGTCGCACAGAAGTCATTGAATCCTTCCGAATTTGGTTGGATAAGAGCCGGCTAAGGGTATTCGTCTTCCCTTTGTCAATGCTGTTGTTCTATGTGACCTATATGCTTTGTTACAAGCAAGATCTTCTTTCAGGCCATCCGTGGTTGTTGATTTATGTCTTGTTTGTTCCTTCTCTGGTCTATTTTCTAGTCAGGAAAGAGAAGCCGATTGGCTGGATTGATTTCACACTCTTCCTGATTCTACTGTTACCTTCCCTGTTTTTCAGCGTCGATCAAAACAGCGAAATTCCGGTACAGGGAAACGGTTTTGATCACATATCACATGTTTTGATCATGTTGTCGGGAGTTTATGGTTTTGCCATCGTACGAGGCATTGCAGATGTTGGCTTTGAATTGAAATGGAATGTGAAATCGTTGCTCTATGCCCTGATGAGCTGGGCGTTATTTTACGGCTTCGTTTTCGTATTTGGATATTCCGTCAATTTTATAGCGATTACCGGAATTAATGAATCTTTTGGGACGTATCTGCACACCCTGTTGTTTACATTTGTCATCACTTTTTTGCATACTGCATTGTTCGAAGAACTCTTTTTTCGTGGAATTCTGCAGAACATGCTGTCCAAACGAATCGCTCGGACAGGTTCGTGGAAAACATTCCTTTTGATCGGATTTATCATTCTTTTCATAGGTGCCCTGCTCGTTGGATATACATTGGAAGGTAAGATGAAATGGTGGCCGGCCTTCATGACCGTGATCATGTTTCTGGCAGCCTACTTCTTGGAAAAGTCAGGGAAGCATGTCACTGGGGCCTACAGTGCCATTGCCATTACAGGAGTCACGTTCGGATTGGTTCATTACCATGCCAAATCCATCATTTATATTGGTCTGGCATGTCTGGCGGGTTGGGCTTATGGCTATACCTACCACAAAACCAAGAATGTCTTTTATGGCGCCTTGGTGCATGTCCTGGTCAATGTTGGCGTCATGCTATTTGGACTTAAAATGATCAGATAACCATCTTCCCAATTTTAACGGTTTCATTACCTCCGTCAATACCATGAAAAGTAAAAATAAAATGAAGCGATGGAAAAGAATCCTGCTGGTGACTCCTGTCGTTTTGCTGCTGATCTTCTATTTCTATTTTGCCTATCCTTTTTGGGGCCTTTTCTTCAACGGACAAAGACATACCAATCCTCCGCTTACACCTCCCTGGGCTCTTGAATGCTGGCTTTGGGAAGATGATGTCAACACAGCCGAGCGGGTGGATACGCTTCTTAACGGATACAAAAAGTATGACATGCCGGTGCGTACCATCTTGTTGGATAGTCCCTGGAGCTTGCGCTACAACGATTTTGAAATCGATACCCTTAGCTACCCCAAACCGGATATCTGGTTCAAAGATTTGCAAAACAAAGGATACCGGGTTGTCTGCTGGATCACCAACATGGTGAACAGCTACAGCAAAGATACCCGTATCCGGAATTCAGAGGATTTCTTTGCCGAAGCCTCTCAAAAAGGCTACCTGGCCGGACACGGTGAGAAGAACAGTTGGTGGAAAGGGAAGGGTGGATTCATCGATTATAGCAACCCTGAAGCGATGAAATGGTGGAGAAACAGGCAGCAAAGATTGTTCGATTTGGGCGTAGACGGATGGAAGCTGGATGGAACGGCGACCCTTTTCTATACCCAATATGGCAAGATCCCCTTTCCATTTAAGGACACAAAAATCGGTTGGATGTCGACCCGTACCTATATGGACCATTACTACCGCGATGAATATTTTCATGGTCTGACACAAAATCCGGAATTTATCACGCTGGCCCGCTCCATTGACCGGTTTGCCCATCCGGAGGGATTTGCTCCACTGGATGCCGCACCTGTTACATGGGTCGGAGACCAAAAGCATACCTGGGAGTCATCCGCCAAAAAGACCGAGGATGACAAGAAAGCCAAGGATTTGGTTATGGATGGGATCAATGGGATTGAAAGTGCAATTCAAAACATTCTGAAGGCTGCCCGCTTGCGATACAATGTCATTGGTTCTGACGTGGCCGGGTTTTCCGGGGACGTTATTCCACCTGCCTTGTACATTCGCTGGGCACAGTTCTCAACTTTTTGCGGATTGTTTCTGAATGGAGGACATGGGGAGCGCGCACTTTGGCATAGGACGCCACAAGAGTTGGAAATCATCAGGCGGTTCTCCTGGCTGCACACCGAACTGGTGCCTTACATGTACAGTTATGTTGTAACGGGTCACTCCGGAGGAAGGGTGCTGCAGCAACCCGTTGAGGGCAAATACCATTATCTGTTCGGTGATGACTTTCTCGTGGCCCCGTTTTACAAGGATGAGCTGAAAAGGGAGGTGACACTTCCAGCAGGGAAATGGTATTATCTTTTTGATGACAAGGTGGTTATGCAAGGAAATCATCAGATCACTTTTGAGAAAGAGTACCCGTTGGAAGAATTTCCGGTATTCATCAGGGAAGGAGCGATTGTTCCACTTCAGGTGGAGAGAAGCTATACGGGCTTTGGAACGGAAGCCAACAAGGGATTTGTTACCTGGTTGATCTATCCCGGGAAACCCAATGCATTCACTGTTTATCATCCCGATAAATCAGGCAGTTCAACTGTCGGCATGACAAATGATGACCATTCTGTAACACTGCAGTTGAAGGGAACACTGAAGGGCAATATCTTCGACATTCACTCTGAAAAGCATCCCAAAGGGGTTGAATTTGAAGGGAAGTCGCTAGAAGAAAAAAAGGATTTCGATTTTGATTCGTCAAAATCACGATTGGTCGTTCGGTTGCCTGAAGTGCGAGATGGCCATCTCATCGTCCGTTATTGAAAATCCATAGGAAAGCATCTTGTCAAGAGTCCCGGATAACCTGAATGGTATTCCGGGACTCTTCTTTTCAGGTTCTTTGACAAAGGGCAAACTGTTTCCATTCGTCTTATCCTTGAGGAGAATGGCGGATCCGTAAATGGACCTCATCTTATTTCATCAGAAAATTCAGCGGGTCACCTTCGCAGGAGGTATCTGGTTCAATCGAAGATCCCGACCAACCTTTTCCGATGGCATCATAGAAGCGGGCCACTGGGAATGTCAACTTGAAACTTTCCTCTAGTTGGAAAGTTTGGGTCAATAGGGCCAAACCGGCACTCTTCTGTCCAACCAGTGTTACGCATTTCTCCTGCTTCAACAATAGTGCAAGGATCTCGGCAACCCTGGAGGTTCTATTATCCATCAGAAAGTAGATTTTACCTTTGAAAAGGGGAGAAGTAGCCTTCGGACAAAGGGACCAACCCTTTTGTTGCAGAAGCTCTCTGGAGGCGCTGCTTTGTGCGACATCATATGCCGGAAGCTGAGATAGATCGGACCGATTCTGATTGTTCAGCATCTCATCCCCCTTTCGTGTGAGCAGGAATGATGGTTCCGGATTCCTACTCAATAAATGGCTGGTCAGGAGAAGCATGGCAGGGATCGTGCAATTTTTGCGACCACGACCATCCAATACCAACACACGGATTTTCTTGTCGTCTACCTCCTGAAAGAGTTGAGACATCTCCTGTTTGGTTTCCGGGAGGTTGTCCAGATCCAGGAGAGCCCAAGCTTCTTTCAATGGGCGTATTGTGCTTGTGTTACGGGTTTTGGGAGGATTCTCCTTTGGCCCGACCTTACGGACATCAAAAGGGTTTAATGGGAGTTTCTTTCCATACCAGAACAGTATTGCACCGAACTCATAATCGTCTGCAATCTTTCCCTTCACACCATTGATCTTCTCTTTGAAATCTCTCCATTCACTGTTTGTGAGGAGGTGTTTGTCCCAGAAAAATTTTTCCACCTGGGTCATGATTT
>JAJTBP010000310.1 GCA_021286825.1 Marinilabiliales bacterium
GCATCAGGTAATCTGCATAGGACTGATTTTGCCGATATTCCTCGTAATAACCGCGCCCATAGGTGTAATGCAGCGAGAGGTTGGCACTCATTTTTCGGCTGATCTGGCGTGTATAGTGAAGTTGATAATGGTCTTGCTGGTAATTGTCTGTCTCATTGTCATAATAGGAGACTTCACCCTTTGGACCATAAATAATTCCGGATGGGTTGTAGGTCCTGTCTGTATTCAGCAGACTGGAGGGGACGCCATTCCAGGCCTGATAGGTGCGCTCTGTCCCGGAAAAGACAATCGCCTTCAACAGGGTACGGTCTGTTATGTAACCACCGGTCAGGAAAAAGGAATGAAGATTACTGAAGGCCCTGTCCACATATCCGTCCGAGCTGATCTTGGAGAGGCGGGCCTCCACAATGAAGTGATCATCCAATCTGCCTGAACCCACGGAGACGGTATTCTTGAGGGTCCCGAAACTACCGGCTGCACTGCTCCAGGAGGCATAGGGACGGCTGGAGAGATTGCTGGTCTGTATGTTAACCGTTCCCCCGAAAGCGCCTGCACCATTGGTGGAACTTCCTACGCCCCTCTGTACCTGTACATTCTCTGTTGAAGAGGCAAAGTCGGGCAGGTCGACAAAGTAAACGGAATGAGATTCTGCATCATTTAAAGGGATACCGTTCACCGTCATGTTGATACGGTTGGCGTCGCTACCCCGAATGCGGAAGTTGGTATAGCCGATTCCGGTTCCTGCATCGGAAGTAGTGATCAGCGATGGGGTCATGCTAAGCAGGAAAGGTAGGTCCTGGCCCATCATCTTTTCCGTTCGGCTGCTGATATCCAGGTTGGTATAGGCTACCGGGGTCTTGCTGCCGGCCCGGGTGGCAGAGACGATGACATCCTCGGTAAGATAGGCTGTATTCGCCAGGGTCACACGCAGTTGATTGGAACCTTTGTTCAACTTGACCTCGGTAGTGGAGGTCTGGTATCCGATAAAGGAAACTACGAGGGATACCGCAGGTGAGGGGAGGTTTTCGAAATGGAAATTGCCTTTGGCATCGGTTGCCTGAACCTTGTTACCCAAGGCAATCCGGACAGTGGCTCCCGGAAGGCTCTCTCCACTGCTGTTGACAACGGTGCCGCTGAGATGATATTGTGCTGCCAATGGATAGGCGAAGAGGAGAAGCAAGGAGACGGCGAAGTACCTTTTCAAAAGGCGCATCCGTTCACGGTTTTGGATTGGGATGAGATGTTTTGACATGGCATCTGTTTAAAAGTTAAACGATTAACAGAGGGCTCATGCGCAATTCCTGACGGAGATGTATGAAAGATTGAATTCACTTTCCCTTTCCGGCATTACCCGGACAGGTTCGATGGGTTTGATCTCAGCCTGTAATGTTAAGGCACCCCTGTTTCGGCTACAAAGCTAAGCAAAAAAAAGAAACAGGAAAACGGATGACCGATTTTCCTGTTTCCTCTGGTGTCAAAACGTCCCTCAACGGATCCACTTTTTTAACGCATCCAGGTTTATCGGATTGACAATGTTCTTGGCATCAGGTGTATAGAGGAAATCGATGGTTTCCTGATAATGCTCGGTAATTTTTCCGCGAACCATCTTCAAGGTACTGTTGAGCATGTGATTCTGTTCCGTAAAGGCCTCCGGCAGGATGGCAATCGAAGCCGGAAGCCACCTTTCCGGGAACATGTTCTCGTACTTTCCCCCTTTTTTATACTGGTCGACCTCCCCTTTGATCAGGTCCAGGGCACGTAGCTGTCCTTCTTCACTTTTCAGTGACAGGCCCTGCTTGTCAAGCTGCCTGCTGATTTCACTGATGTTGGGGACAAACATTCCTACCGTATAGGGATTTTGATTGTTGTACAACATGGCTTGCTCGATCAGCGGAGACATGTCTACTACGGCCTCTTCAATGCCTTCCGGACTGTATTTTTCACCGTCGTTGCCAATGAGCAAACTCTTGAATCGTCCCAACACATAAAGGTATCCCTCTTGGGTTAGGTAACCCATGTCGCCTGTGTGGAGCCATCCATCGATGATGGTCTCGGCCGTTGACTTGGGATTGTTCCAGTAACCCTTCATGACATTTCCCCCCTTCACAACGATTTCCCCTTTTTCTCCAAATGGGAGCTCCGTTCCGTCGGCATCCAGAATCTTGCATTCCAGGTATTTGACAACTTTTCCTGAGGAGCCAAAGCGAACGGCAAGGGGAGAATTGGCTGAGATAACGGGAGAGGCTTCGGTCAGTCCATAGCCCTGAAAAACGGGCACACCGATGGCACTGAAATAGCGCTGCAGCTCAATGTCGAGCAGGGCTCCTCCACCAATGAAAAACATCAGTCTTCCGCCAAAGTTGGCCCTTACCTTTTCAAACAGGACCTTGTCATAAAATTTTACCAGCGGTTTCAACAAGGCTCTCCAGCCTTTGCCCTTGTTCCAACCATCTCCGTTGTAGGCATATCCAACGGTAAGTCCCTGATTGTATAATTTTTCGGCTACCGATCCCTTGCTCTGTATTCCTTTTTCAATGTTCTTGCGGAAATTTTTGGAAAGCGCCGGGACACTCATCATGATGTGAGGCTTAATCTCCTGGATGTTCAACGGCACATTGCGCAGCGTCTCCATAGGTGTCTTTCCGGTTTGTACCGAGGCTACCGATGAGCCTTTCAGCATGAAGGTATAGAGACATGCCGTGTGGGCAAAGGAGTGGTCCCAGGGAAGGGTGGCCAGGGTAATGTATTCCGGCTTCACGTCCAGGACGGTATGGGCCTGCAACACATTGGTGGTGTAATTGTTCTGGGTGAGCATAATCCCTTTTGGGTCGGCCGTCGTTCCCGAAGTGTAGGATATGTTGGCCACATCATCCGGTTGAATGTGATGCCAAATCTGTTCAAAAGCCTTTTTCTTCGCCTCATCTTGCAGGCACTCCTGCCCTTTGGCCAACACCTCGGCAAAATCGATTTCACGACTTCCGGGTGTGGCATGGCCATCCATGAGAATGATCTTTTCCAGCAACGGCAACTGGTCGGCCACTTCGGCAATCTTGGAGGCTTGTCCGGCAGAAACAATCACCATGCGGGCACCAGAATGTTCAAATCTGAATTTCAATTCGGGCGCCTCCAGCTTCACGGAGAGCGGTACATTGATGGCCCCACAGTAAAGAACACCCAACTCACTGATCAACCAGTAATTTCTGCCTTCAGAAAGCAACCCGGCGCGATCCCCCTGTTTTAAACCCAGCTCCATCAATCCGGCACCGAAAGTATAGACTGCCCGTTGAATCTCCTTGTAGCTGGTAGGTTGGTACTTGTCGGTCAGCTTTTCCCACAACAAGGGATTATCCGGAAATTTGCCAACGCTGGTTTCAAAAAGTTCGATCAGTGTTTTCATGTTCTTGATTCAAAAAAGGTAGTCGTGAAGATATTAAAATATTTAGATTTTTAACAAATGGAGGGCAAGCCACCGCAATGCCTGCCATTGGCTGCCTTCTGAGGCTGTCCGGGAGCGGATTCCTCATCAATCCAATTCAAAATGATAGAGTGTTTTCGAATGATAACATTCACCAGGCCTCAGCACGGTAGATGGAAACTCCGGACGATTGGGAGAATCTGCATAATGCTGGGTCTCGAGGGCTACCCCTGCATATTTTCCAAAGTGCTGTCCCAAAGAGCTGCTGATCTCCGGAATGTAAAATCCGGTATACAGTTGTATGCCGGGTTCCGTTGTGAAGATGGATAGGCTTCTACCGGAATTTGCTTCGCTTAGTTTGGCAGCAAATGATAGTTTGTCGGCTGCATGATCCAACACAAAATTGAGATCGTATCCATCTGCCAGGGCATCGATATCTGCCCCAATTTTTTTAGGGGAAGA
>JAJTBP010000311.1 GCA_021286825.1 Marinilabiliales bacterium
GGTGCATCAGCCAGCCATCTACCTTCCCGGTGGTGGTGCTGATCAGTCCGTCTTCGCGAGCAAGGGATGTTAGCGACTTTTCTTTCAATAGCGGATAGTATCTCCGGATCAGATCCAGGTCGCCCGAATATTGGAAGAGTTCATCGGCGATGAGTGCCGTGTGCAGGATCCATTCCGTTGGCCAGGTAGGATGGGTCATGAACCATTCGAGGGTGTGACCCGCCATTGCGTAGCGGTTGTCGGTACAGAAGTGTCCCATTTGATTGATGTAGGCATCTGCCTCATAGGGTATTCGTTCCCTGTCCCCATCGATGTAAAGGCCGGCAAAAGAGGTGGCTTTGATGCTGTATTTGCAGAGATCCCATACTTGATTCAAGATCGTATCTGAGGAGGTGAAGGCACTGTTCTGGTCATCAAAGAGAGTGAATAGGGCCTTTTGTCTGACCTGGGAAGCGCTAATTTCCTGCGCAGCATTCCGGATCTCAGCATATCGAAAGGGGAGAACCACGCCGAAGGAATCGGGCAGGAGGGCTGCTCCAGGTTGGGTGTTTCTTTTGTCGGGAGCAAGGTGGAGCAGGTAGTGATCCTGACCCGGATAGACCTCCAGCACCGTCTCACTGTATCGGATGGATCCACCGGGATGGGCGTCGATCCGGCCCTGAAGCAATTTCTCTCCCAGCAGGATCAACAACCGTTCCTGCCGTACTGCGGGATAGGTCAGCTCCAGGGTTCCAAAGGCATCTTTGCCAAAATCGAAGAGGGTAGTCCCTTGCTCCAACGGGATCCTCCGGACGGGACTGATTCTTTCGAACCGGACCGTACGGCCCGCCGTGGAGGGGTCGGTTGCCGTACCATATCCCGCGAAAGCGAAGAGAATCAGGAGGAGGGTCGTTAAGTGCTTCTTGTTTGGCATGTGATGCTGTTTCACTGAGCGTTGGAGTGGGTTTGCGTCAGGTTGCCCTTGATCACAACCTTGATCACTGTAGCGATGGCATCGGGTGCTTCTTCCGGCAGTCGGAGCACGAGGCCATCGGCGGCATGGGTCCAGTCGAGTTTGGTGCCGTCTGTCAGGATGGTCGCCGATAGCGGTTTTTGGGTGAGTCCCGGAAGGTTTAGCTTGCCCTCTTTGGGCCAGTCAAATACGGCGAAGTAAAGGATGGTTTTCCCCTTGACAACCTTCCGGGTACATCTGCCCCAGGAAAAGCTGCCGAACGGACTGCCCTTGGTGGCATAGATGGCTTCACCGTTTGTCTTCATCCAGGCACCCATCTCCTGCAACCGTTGGATGCTGGGTTGCGGAATCTCACCCAGTGCATTCGGTCCGACATTGAGCAGGTAGTTTCCCCCTTTGGATGCAATGTCGCACAGGTTGCGGATCAGCACTTCGGTAGATTTCCATTTGTTGTCGCTGGCACGGTATCCCCAGGTGCCGTTCATGGTCATGCAGGTCTCCCAATCCTTGCCTTCCAGCTCTCCGGGTTTGGGAATTTTTTGTTCCGGTGTGCCGGTATCCCCCGGGAAGTTGGGATGTTTGAGACGGTCGTTGGTGATGATACCGGGCTGAAGTTTCAACAAGGCTTGCAATTTGAGGGCATAGGCATCGGTCATGCCGGTGGGGGTGTCCCACCAGAGTACGGCTACCTTGCCGTAGTTGGTAAGCAATTCGCGTACCTGCGGAACGGCTACCTTGTCGATGTATTCATCCATGGTGGCGGTGAGCTGGGCTGGATCCCAATGGCCGTTGTTGGCAGCGGTAAAGGCATCGATGCGGGCAGAGTCGGGATCAGCCCATCCTTCGTTGGTAAGCTTGCGGGAGGCGGCGCCACCAGGGTTGTTCCAGTCTTGTGCCTGAGAGTAATAAAATCCAAGTTTCATGTGGTATTTCTGGCAGGCTTTGGCCAGAGCCTCCAGGACATCTTTCTTGTAAGGGGTGAAATCGGCGATGTTGAATCGACTGGCATTCGACCGGAACATGGCAAAACCATCGTGGTGCTTGGCGGTGATGACGATGTATTTCATGCCGGCTTGTTTGGCCAGCAATACCCAGGATTCGGGATCATAGCGCACCGGATTGAAGGTGGCTGCTGCCTGTTGGTATTCGGCGACCGGGATTTTGCTGCGGTTCATGATCCATTCGGCCCCTCCCTTACGTTGTTCATGGCCTTTGTAGCTTCCTTCCCAGACGGCATAGGGCCCCCAGTGGATGAACATGCCGAAGCGGGCTTCACGCCACCACTTCATCCTTTTGTCTCTTTCGGAGGTGCTCTCCTGAGCCCGTATCTGGGTGAATCCCATGAGGCTAAGCAACAAAATCAGGATCGTTTTTTTCATCGCGCTTTCATTTTTTCCCATGGGTGCGGAGGTTCCGTGGGTCGGGTACATTTTTTTCCATTCGTTGGACAGTCGGCACGGCCAACCGTTTAATCCGGAATGGTCAGATTTGTTCATTTATGGCCGCAGAAAGGTCAACCGGAAAAGGTAGTCATTTCCGCTGAATTGCTGATAGATTTGTCGGTATTTCTCTGCCATCCCGGGATTAAAAAAGGAAGCCCGGTAGAACAGAGCGGCCAGGTTGGCGGCCTCGCCCTTCCAATTGAGGGTCTCATCCTTGGCCGGGAAGTGGGTGGGGTCTCCTATGTAAGGCATCAGAAACTGAAAGGCACCATCGAGTGAGCCTTTCCTCGCACCTGTGGTGTAGCAGTTGATACCCAATTGCTGACCGAGCTGGCAGAGATCCATGAAGTTGCCGAGGTTCGCCACCGAATAGTGGAAGCTGGTGACCCGGGCCAATTCGAGTGGCTGTCTGCCATCTGCCTCGATTTGGGGTTCCAGTCGTCGTACAGGAAGCTCTTGCAGGATTTGTCTCGCCTTTTCGATCTCCCCGGTAAAGAGGAGGTAACGGGTAAATTGGACATCGAAGGCCGTAGAATGGTTGTTGGCTGCCTGACGTTCCTTGATTCCCAGCGGACTGGTCTCGAGCCATTGGACATACGCCTCGAACCATTTGTGTACCTGATTCCACATATCATCCGGCACCTGGCCATTCTGTCGAAGGATTTCCAGCGCATCCACCACATAGACAAATCCGTAGCCATCGATGATTCCTTCCGCCCTTCCCTTTTCACTGGTGACACCGGGAACGGTCTGGCCGTAATCCATGTTGGGATTCATGCGGGTTTCCGGATTGATAAACCATGTCCGGATCAGGGAAATTGCCTTGGTGGCATAGGCTTCCTTCTGGCTGTAATGGTAGGCCAATGTAAGACGGGTCACGCCATCGACCATTTCTGCCAACGTTTTTCTGTCGTATTTTTCGATCTCCGGATTGGTCTTGCCATCTCTTCTGACGTACGGCAGTCCGTTGGGCGTATCGGGATTGGGCCACCAATACCTTCCCAGGCTCATGTAATCATGTTTGTCTCCACTGGCCGGAGCCATGGGTTTGCCGACGATGGTCGGATCGGACTTTTGAAGCCATTTGTCTGCATCGGCCAGCAGTTTTGTGTAGGATTCCGAATAGGTGGGATTGCCCTTTTCAATCTCTTTACGGATGTCGGAGAGGATCTTTTCGTCCCACATGCGGGGCTGAGCCTGCACAGAGGGGCCACTGATCCAGAGTAGCAGCAGGCAACCCAACGTCTGTAATGTCATTTTAGTATGCTTCATGAGGAATTTGTTTGGTTCTTAGGGATGTTACCATTTTGAAAGGGGGGTGATGCCCTCATCCAGGGTCGGTGGGGTTCCGTTCCATTGTGGATAGAGACGAATCGCCACTGATACATTTCCTGACATGCCGGGTAATCGGACCATCAGCCTGTTCACACCGGCGTTGGTCTTTTGGGGCGCCAACTCCT
>JAJTBP010000312.1 GCA_021286825.1 Marinilabiliales bacterium
CGAAGGGGACTTTGTAAAAAGAATGGAAGGAAGATCCAAATATGCTCCCATGTAAGTGAACCCTAGTCAAAAAGATGATGGCAAAAAACAACAAGGAAACAGCCATATTGCTGATACACTGCGCAGATCAACAGGGCATCCTGGCCGCTGTTACCCAATTTCTGAACAAGAATGATGGCAACATCATCTACCTGGATCAAAATGTCGACGCCGCCGAGTCCCTCTTCTTCATGCGCGTCGAGTGGGAACTTGATCAATTTGCCATCCCAAGGGAAAAGATATCCGACTATTTTGATACCCTTGTGGCAAGAAAATACAACATGCTTTACAGCCTCCATTTTTCCAATGAAAAACCGAGGATGGCCCTTTTTGTCTCCAGGATGTCTCATTGCCTGTTCGACATTCTTTCCAGACACATGGCCGGAGAATGGGAGGTAGACATTCCGCTCATCATCAGCAATCATGAAGACCTGCGGCCG
Source organism: Marinilabiliales bacterium (assembly GCA_021286825.1). Lineage (GTDB taxonomy): Bacteria > Bacteroidota > Bacteroidia > Bacteroidales > Prolixibacteraceae > CAINVV01. The sequence continues at coordinate 480 of JAJTBP010000312.1, forward strand.
GTGGCGGAAAGATTTGGCATCGAATTTGTCTGTTTTCCCAAAAATCAGGAGAACAAGTCAGCGCAGGAAAACCAGGAAATAGCCCTGTTACGCAAAAAAAAGATCGACTTCATCGTACTCGGCAGGTACATGCAGGTCCTGAGCGACCAGTTTGTTTCCCAGTTCCCCAATGCCATCATCAACATTCACCACTCCTTTTTACCTGCCTTCGCCGGGGCAAAACCCTACCATGCGGCCCATGAGAGAGGGGTGAAGATCATCGGTGCCACCAGCCATTATGTGACGGCAGATTTGGATGCCGGTCCCATCATCGCCCAGGATGTGGTACGAATCTCCCATGTGGATAGCGTGGACAACCTGATCCGCAAAGGGCGGGACCTGGAAAAGATTGTCCTAAGTGAAGCAGTATACAAACATCTGCAAAGAAAAATACTCGTTTTCAACAACCGAACCATTATTTTCAATTAACGTCATACCCAATGAAAAAACGACATGTACTCGGTCTTCTCGCAGGACTGGCCTTCACGATGCCGCTCCTCTCCTTTTCCCAGATACCGAACAAGACAATTCCTGCCGATTATGGATATGTAATTCACATCGGAGACCAAATGCCGGCCTTCTCAACAACCCTGATCAACGGGAAGAACTTTTCCAACGCAGACATCAAAGGGAAAGTGGTGATGCTGCAGTTCACCGCCAGTTGGTGTGGTGTTTGCCGCAAGGAGATGCCCTTCATCGAACGGGACATCTGGCAAAAGCACAAAGCTGACAAATCGTTTGTTTTGGTGGGTTTCGACCTGGATGAACCATTGGAAAAAGTCAAGAAATTCAGTGAGGAAATGAAAATCACCTATCCCCTGGCCCTGGATCCGGGTGGAGCCATCTTCCAACTGGTCGCCGAAAAAAAAGCAGGAGTTACCCGCAACGTGATTCTCGACAAAACCGGTAAAATTGTTTACATGACACGACTGTACAAGGAGGATGAGTTCGCTGAGATGGTACGGGTCATCGATACTTTGCTGAAAAAGTAGCCCTTCCGGCAGGTCAAAGAACAATTTTTCCTGCTGCCCGTACAATGGGATGCACCGGATTCATTCAGTTTATCGAACAGCCTTGAATCATTGGTGCATGCTCCTGCAATCTTCGTTTCTCATCCTTGAAAGTTTACGAATGAAAATAGCCATCATCAAATACAATGCCGGGAACATTCAATCGGTCGAGTATGCCTTGCGCAGGCTGGGCGTAGATGCCGTGGTAACCGGTGATCCTGCCGAAATTGCTGCGGCAGACAAGGTGATTTTCCCCGGTGTCGGGGAAGCCTCAACTACCATGGCCTATCTGAAGGAGCACCGGCTTGACAAGTTGATCACAGAACTCAGACAACCGGTCCTGGGAATCTGCCTGGGTCTGCAATTGATGTGCAGCCACTCCGAAGAGGGAGATACCCCCTGTCTCGGCATCTTTGACGAAAAGGTTCGCAAATTTTCCTTGCGCCATGATCTACTCCCCGGAATGAAGGTTCCGCACATGGGATGGAATACCTTGACCTCGCTAAAGTCGGACCTTTTCGATCCGTCATTGGAAAATCAGTATGGTTATTTTGTTCATTCTTACTTCGCCGATCCGGGGCCCGATACAATAGCGGTTTGTCACTATCCTGAACCCTTCAGTGCCGCGTTGAACAAAGGAAATTTCTACGCGGTCCAGTTTCATCCCGAAAAAAGCGGTTCAGTCGGTGCAAAAATTCTCGAAAATTTCATTCTGCTAAAAGCGTAACCATGCCCTTAGAAATCATACCGGCCATTGACATCATCGATGGCAAATGTGTCAGACTAAACCAGGGGGACTACTCCCGGAAAACCGTTTACAATGAAAATCCCCTGGAGGTGGCACGCATGTTTGAAGACATGGGGCTGAAAAGATTGCACATGGTGGATCTCGATGGTGCAAAGGCCCATCACATCGTCAACTATAAGGTGTTGGAAACCGTTGCCTCCGGCACCTCTCTATTGATCGATTTCGGCGGCGGACTCAAAAGCGACGAGGATTTGAGAATCGCCTTTGCTTCAGGTGCTGACCTGGTAACCGGAGGCAGCATTACTGTCAAATCACCGGAGACCATGCTCAGCTGGATTCAAAATTTTGGTCCCGGAAGAATCATCCTGGGTGCCGATGTGTCGAACAGGATGATTGCCGTTTCCGGTTGGCTTGAGGATACAGGTCTTGAAATCATGGCGTTTCTGGAACATTGGAGCGCCAAAGGTATCGAACAGGCAATCTGTACCGACATCAGCAAAGACGGGATGCTCGCAGGTCCTGCCACCGATCTGTACAAAGAAATTCTTCAGAAACAGCCGGAACTTTTTCTGATCGCAAGCGGAGGGGTCAGTTCCCTCTCTGACCTGATGGAACTGGAACAAAAGGGCATTCCGGCCGTAATCGTGGGAAAGGCCTTCTATGAGGGAAGAATCACAGCTTCGGATCTGCAAAGATTCCTGAAATGAACTAAAAGTTAATCGTTTATGCTGAGCAAACGAATCATTCCATGCCTGGATATCCAAAACGGGCAAACGGTCAAAGGAGTCAACTTTGTCAACATTCGTGAAGTGGGTGACCCGGTAGAACTGGGCAAACAATATTCCGATCAAGGTGCGGATGAACTGGTTTTCCTGGATATCACCGCCACCCATGAAGGAAGAAAGACCTTCGTCGAATTGGTCAAAAGGATTGCTGCCAACCTGAACATTCCCTTCACGGTAGGCGGTGGCATCAGCGAATTGAAGGATGCAGACAAACTTTTGGCTGCTGGAGCCGACAAAATCTCCATCAACTCGTCGGCCATCAAGAATCCGGATTTGATCGACCAACTGGCCCTGCATTTTGGCAGTCAGTTTGTCGTGGTCGCCATCGACGCACGGGAAACCAACGGACATTGGGAAGCCACCATGCACGGAGGCCGAATCCCCACAGGAAAAGAGCTCTTCTCCTGGGCGAAAGAGGCAGAAAACCGTGGCGCAGGGGAAATCCTGTTTACCTCCATGAACCATGACGGAACCAAGCAGGGCTTTGCCAATGCGGCACTGGCCAGACTCTCTGAACTCCTCACCATCCCGCTGATTGCTTCTGGGGGTGCGGGAACCATGGAACACTTCAGCGAATTGTTTCAATTTGGGAAGGCGGATGCAGGCCTCGCTGCCAGCATCTTTCATTTCGGTGAAATCGCTATTCCGGACTTAAAATCTTATCTTCGCAGTTGCGGAATCACCGTCCGATAACGGAATATTTCTGCCTGTTTACCTGAAAAACAAGAATTGCCATGCAAATGACTGATCCGAT
>JAJTBP010000012.1 GCA_021286825.1 Marinilabiliales bacterium
TCCAAGGAGAACCTGAACCAGATCTTTGAACGATTCTACAGGATTCCAACAGGCAACGTACACAACGTGAAGGGATTCGGTCTTGGATTATCCTATGTGAAAAAGATCGTGGATGAACACCACGGAAAAATAAAAGTAGAAAGTACCGTTGGGAAAGGCTCCAAATTCAGGATCTATTTCCCCGTCAATAAATAGCAATTGTATGGAAAAGAAGATGAGAGTTATCTTAAGCGAAGATGATGAAAACCTCGGTTCACTCCTGCGGGAGTATTTGATTGCCAAAGGCTACGACACCGACCTCTACCCGGATGGTGACGCCGCCTACAAGGGATTTCAAAAAAACCAATATGATCTTTGCATTTTCGACGTGATGATGCCCAAAAAGGACGGTTTCACCCTGGCCAAAGAGATACGCATGATCAACAGTGAGATCCCGATCATTTTTTTGACGGCAAAAAACATGAAAGAGGATGTCATCGAGGGTTTCAGGCTGGGAGCTGATGATTACATGACCAAACCTTTCAGCATGGAAGAGCTGATCTTCCGCATCGAAGCCATCCTTCGCCGGACCATGGGAGAGGCCGACAACACCCAAATGGTATTCAAGTTGGGTAAATTTACCTTCGATGCCAGAAAACAGACATTGTCGGACGACAACGACAGCACGAAACTGACCACCAAGGAATCAGAACTTCTGCGCCTCCTCTGTGTCAATGCCAACAAAGTGCTCGAAAGAAACTATGCGCTAAAAACCATCTGGGTGGACGACAACTACTTCAACGCCAGAAGTATGGATGTGTACATCACCAAGTTGAGAAAACACCTGAAAGACGAAGTGGGAATTGAGATCATCAATATCCATGGCAAGGGATACAAACTGATCCTGTGAGCAGGTGATGAAAAGGATGAAGGAAGAGTGGAACCGTTCCCCTCTTCCTTTGCCTGTTTCCTTAATCCAGTTTCAGAACGGCAAGGAATGCCTTCTGGGGTACTTCGACATTGCCAATCTGTTTCATTCGTTTCTTACCCTTTTTCTGCTTCTCCAGCAGTTTGCGCTTGCGCGTGATGTCCCCGCCGTAACATTTGGCCGTGACATCCTTCCTGACCGCCTTAACCGTCTCCCTTGAGATGATCTTTGCCCCGATGGCACCCTGAATGGCTACATCAAACTGCTGTCTGGGAATCAACTCCTTCAACTTCTCACACATGCGCCGGCCAATGGTATAGGCATTGTCAACGTGCAGCAGTGTCGAGAGGGCATCCACAGGCTCCCCGTTCAGCAAAATGTCTAGTTTGACCAGTTTTGCCGGACGATAACCGGTGATGTGGTAATCAAAAGAGGCATAACCTTTGGAGATGCTCTTCAGCTTGTCGTAAAAATCGATCACAATCTCACCCAGCGGCATATCAAAGGTGAGTTCCGCCCGGTCGGCGGTAAGGTACTCCTGTTTGGTCAACATGCCCCGCTTGTCGAGACAAAGGGTCATGATCGGACCAATGTATTCGGAACGGGTGATGATCTGTGCATGAATGAAGGGTTCTTCAATCACCTCAATCAGTGTGGCTTCCGGCATACCGGCCGGGTTGTAAAACTCATACCGTTCACCTGCCTTGGTATCGACCATGTAGGAAACGTTGGGTACGGTGGTGATCACATTCATGTCAAACTCACGGTCCAGTCGCTCTTGCACGATTTCCATGTGCAGCAATCCCAGAAATCCGCAACGGAAACCAAAGCCTAGGGCTACGGAGGATTCTGGCACATAGGTCAGGGAAGCATCATTCAATTGAAGCTTCTCCATGGCGGCACGCAGGTCTTCATAGTCTTCACTGTCGATCGGATAGACGCCGGCAAAAACCATGGGCTTCACCTCCTCGAATCCGGAGATGGCCTCCGCCGGATTCTTCACCTGGGTGATGGTATCCCCCACCTTGATCTCCCTGGCCGATTTGATACCGCAGATGATGTATCCCACGTCACCGGCACTGAGCTCATCACGAATCTCCAACCCCATCTTCAGGACGCCAACTTCGTCGACGACATATTGCTTCTCCGAGGCTACAAACTTGACAAGATCTCCCTTACGCACGGTCCCATTGGCCACCTTGAAATAGGCAATGACACCCCGGAAAGAGTTGAAGACCGAATCGAAGATCAATGCCTGCAGGGGTGCTTCCGGATCTCCTTCGGGAGCTGGAATGTCGTCCAGTATCCGGTCAAGAATCTCCTGTACCCCTTCTCCTGTCTTGCCCGAAGCCCTGATGATGGTGGAACGCTTGCATCCAATCAGTTCAATGATCTGATCCTCCACCACCTCCGGCATGGCATTCGGAAGATCCATCTTGTTGAGGATCGGGATGATTTCCAGATCATGTTCGATGGCCAGGTAAAGATTGGAGATGGTCTGCGCCTGAATGCCTTGTGTGGCATCGATGATGAGCAGGGCCCCTTCACAGGCCGCAATGGAACGGGAAACCTCATAGGAGAAATCCACATGCCCGGGCGTATCGATCAGGTTCAAAAGATATTTCTCTCCATCCTTCAGGTATTCCATCTGGATCGCATGGCTCTTGATGGTGATCCCCCGCTCTTTTTCCAGATCCATGTCATCCAGTACCTGCGCCTCCATATCGCGGGCACTGATGGTTGAAGTCATCTCCAGCAGCCGGTCTGCCAGGGTACTCTTTCCATGGTCAATGTGGGCAATGATGCAGAAATTGCGGACGTTGTTCATGTTAGCCATGCCTTATTCTCTTGATAATCTGTGAGTCTATTCTGAATTTGTGTGGCAAAGATACTCAAATTTTTGATAGCTAAATTTTGTACCTTTACTCTACCGAAGCCTGCGCGGTTCACGCACCGCCAGAAGCCACACACCATCCGCTACGGAGATGGAAAATCTGAATCACTACATGATCTATTCCTTTGATCTTACCATAGTTGTTCCGCTTTACAATGAAGCCGAAAACCTCCTGCCCCTGGCAGAGCGACTCTCGGCTTATCTGGAGCATTCCTCCTGGAATTCCTGTGTTTTATTTGTCGACGACGGATCGACAGACCAAAGCCTCTCTCTTCTGAAGGACATCTGCAGTTGCAACGAAAGGTTCCAATACATCCGGCTGGCTGCCAACGGCGGACTGAGTACAGCCCTGAAGGCTGGATTCGATCAGGCTACTTCCCCTTGGTGCGGGTACATGGATGCCGATCTGCAGACGGCTCCCGAGGAATTTGAGCTGCTCCTGCAGGCTGCCGAAGGTTACGACCTGGTGACCGGAATACGGGCAGTCAGAAAAGATGGCCCCCTGAAGAGATGTTCCTCCTTCCTGGCCAACCGGATCAGAAATTCCGTCACAAGAGATGGCATTCCAGATACCGGTTGTCCGCTGAAAATCATCCGCACCTCTCTGTTTCGCCAATTGCCCTTTTTCAAAGGCATGCACCGCTTTCTTCCGGCGCTGGTCCTACTGGCCGATGGAAAGGTCAAGGCATTGCCTGTCAGCCATTTCCCGCGAAAAGCAGGAAAGTCCAAATACCATCTCTGGAACCGGTTGATCGGTCCTGCCGTGGACCTCATCGCTTTTCGGTGGATGAGAAGCCGCCACATCCGTTACCACATTGAAGAAAGGGGCTAACCATGAATGAGGCGCTCGTTTACCTGATCGGTTTCTTTGCCCAGTTGCTTTTCATGTCACGGATGATCGTGCAATGGGTCAGATCGGAAAAGGCCGGACGGTCGCTTAGCCCCACCCTGTTTTGGGAGATGAGCCTGCTGGGGTCCATCTTTTTCTTCCTCTATGGCATCCTTCGAAAGGATTTTGCCATTGTGCTTGGGCAGTCTATCGTCTATTTCATCTACCTTAGAAACCTCTATTTCAAAAAGATATGGAGTAAAATCCATCTATTCTACCGTATCCTTTTCATCCTCTTGCCTTTCGTTGCTACCGGATGGTTTCTCTCTTCCGGTTCCGGCAACTGGCATGATCTGCTGGACAACCGCGAAATCTCCGTGGCATTGCGTTGGTGGGGATCGCTGGGGCAGGTTGTCTTCACCCTCCGGTTTGTCGTGCAATGGGTCGAGTCGGAGCGGAAAAGGGAATCGCTGCTGACCGTCAGCTTCTGGCTGATCAGCCTCATCGGCTCCCTGATGATCCTCTCCTATGCCGTTGTTCGCAGAGACCCGGTGCTCCTGATTGGTCAACTCTCAGGAGCCATCATCTATTCCAGAAACCTGGTGCTGATCCGGCGCTCAGGGAACCAACCCAAATACCATCCCGATGAACCCTTCCAGCCTTAAACAACCAAAGATCTTCTATCTCTTCGGACTGCTGCTGTTGATGTATTGCACCTTCCTGCTGCACAACGGGACGCTGCCGGCGAATCTGATGGAAGCACGCAACCTGATCTCGGCACGCGAGATGGTTGCCGATCACAACTGGCTGAACCCTACGTTGAATGGGGAACTGAGGCTGGAAAAACCACCACTGCCCACCTGGATCTCTGCCCTCAACCTGAAAATCATCGGAGAACAGGACCTTGGCCTTTTGCGTTTACCCGCTGCCTTAATGGCTATGCTGCTGATATTCTTCCTGTTCCGAATGACACGTGCCTTGACCGCGGATCCTTTGCTACCGTGGATCGCAGCTGCGACGGCAGCCACCTCCTTCTACATTTTCTTCCTTGCCCGCGACATCAGCTGGGACATGTTTTGCCACAGTTTCATGATGGGGGCCATCTGGCAATTGCACAAAGCCATCACCACCAAGAAGCTGTCGCTTTCCGCCTATTGCTGGTCAGCTCTCCTGATGGGACTCTCTTTTCTCAGCAAGGGACCGGTAGCCTTCTACGCGCTGCTTTTACCCTTTCTTCTCGTCCTCTACATCACCCGCAAGGAGACAACCCTCTATTTTCATGGCAAAGGATTTTTGCTCTTGGTGACCATCACGCTGATGGTCAGCATGCCATGGACACTTTGGATCTATTATGCGCACCCGGAACAAACGGTTGCCATGGCAGAGAGGGAGAGTTCGGCCTGGGTCAGCAGGGAGATGAAGCCCCCCTGGCATTATTGGAGCTTTCCGGCACAATCCGGTGTCTGGCTCTTACCGGCCATCTTATCCTTGGCGCTTCCTTTCGTGCGCAAACGGGAGGAAACCGATCCTGGCTATCGCAAAGTGGTGCTGTGGAGTTTACTCGCCGTGGCACTTCTTTCCATCGTCCCCGAGAAAAAAGAGCGTTACCTCTTTCCCGTTTTGATCCCGCTGGCCATTTCGACTGCCTGGTACTTCCGGTTGTTGAGCCAAGCCTTTCAGAAAGGGACGGAGCGCAGGGTGGATAGGCTCTTTTTATTTGTCAATGGCACAATCGTAGGTTTCGCGGCATTTGCAGCACCCCTTCTGATTTGTTATCCCGTACGATCCATGGGCATTTTGCTCTCCTGGCCATCCTACCTCCTGATCTTTCTTGGCTTCTGGTCGGTCAGCGGGTTGTTGCTGGGATCCATGATCCAGCGGAGACCCTTGCAGCAATGGTTGGGTATGGTGTTGTTGGTCGCTGTTGTGCTCACTTTCCTGATGAAACCCTTGGGGCAATTTGCCACTCAAAATCCGGAGTACAAATCCTATACCTCCTTGCAACACGATGAACAGGTCAACAATCTCCCCTTTTTCTACAGCGGCGAGAAAAATGGCAAGCTGCTGGAGATTTTTTGGGAAATAGGGAAAAAAGTCAATTACCTTGAACCACCGGGAAGTAGTCAACTTCCGGCACTGGACGCTTTCGTACTCATCTCTCCCAAACCACCTGAAGAAATTTATCAGAACGATGCCACAAAAGGATTTGAGATGAGCTCCATAGGACGGTATGATGGGGCCATGCGGGGTCGGTGGGGAACCGCAGCTTTTCGCAATTACGTGACGATCTTCAGGAAAAAGGGTGTGGATTTGGGCCATCCGCAGAAGCCTTGAAGGGAAAATCCCCTATGTTTCGGCTATCTCCAGCCGCATGGACAGCCGAAATATCAGAAAAATCAACTATTTTTCCCCTTTCATTGTAATCGTCACCTCATTGAAACCAACCTCACTGCTCATCACCGGTTGTGCCGGCTTCATAGGTTCCAACCTTTGCCGCAAATTACTGGACAGCGGATATACGGTCATCGGACTCGACAATTTCGACCCATACTATGCCCCCTCCATCAAAAAACGCAACCTTCAACCCCTGCTCGCCCATCCCGGATTTATCTTTCATGAAACGGATGTAACGGATGAGTCGTCCTTGGAACAGCTGCCCCTCGGAAACCTGCCCGAACTGGTTGTCCACCTGGCCGCCAAAGTAGGCGTCAGAAGCTCCTTCGAACATCCCGACAGCTACCACCATACCAACCTTACGGGAACCCGGCGGGTGGTGGAGTGGATGATGAGACGAGGCATCAGCAAATTGGTCTTTGCCTCCTCCTCTTCTGTTTACGGGGATACGAAAAACCTGCCGTTCATGGAAGACGACCCCTTGTCGGTACCCATCTCTCCCTATGCTGCCTCCAAAGCTGCTTGCGAAGCATACAACCGCTCGATGCACCTGGAAAAGGGACTGGATGTCATCAATCTTCGTTTCTTTACCGTCTACGGACCCGCCCAGCGTCCCGATCTGGCCATCCACAGATTTCTTTCGGCCATGAAACATGGCGAGGAGATTGCACTGTATGGTGATGGACATTCCACCCGCGATTACACCTACGTGGAGGATGTGGTAGCTGGTATTGAATCGGCCATCCGGCTGTTGCAGGAAACCAAAGGGGTGTGCCAAAGCATCAACCTGGGCAGTGGAAGGCCCGTTGCATTAAATGAGATGATTGCACTCCTGGGGGAAATCTCCGGATATGATCCTGTGATCCGGCACGAGGATTCCCAGCAGGGAGACCTCGAAAACACCTTTGCCTCCCTGGAAAAGGCAGGGAGATGGCTAGGTTATCAGCCCACCACCCCTTTCCGGGAAGGAATCCAAAAATTCGTCGAATGGTTCGAAGCCAATCCCCTTTGGGAACCTACTGAAACCGGATCTTGAATACCACCACTTCCGGACGGTTGCCGGTTCGTACCGGTGGACCCCAGGATCCATAGCCGGAGGAGACATAACAGACGGTATTTCCCTTGGTTTTCAGTCCCCAACTCAACTCAAAGATGGCTTCTGTCAGGTAATTGAACGGCCACAACTGACCATGATGGGTATGGCCCGATAGATGCAGGTCAACACCCGCTTCCACCGCCTCTTCCAGATGAAAGGGTTGGTGGTTCATCACCAGGATGGGCTGGGTATGATCGAGTCCGGCAGTCAGAACCTTCAGGTCATGCAGGTTCCCTCCGCTTCCCATCCTGCGACTGTCCCGGTCATCCCGGCCAACCAGCTGAATGCCATTGGAAAGGGTCACCACTTCATCCCTCAACACACGGATGTTGATGCTTTGCAGATAAGGCAGCGTATGTTCAATGCCGCCAATGTATTCGTGATTCCCGGGGATGGCGTAGACCCCCAGCGGCGTGCGGATCTCCTGAATGTGCTTCCCCAGGTTTTTACGCAGGACCGGACCAATGTCCCCATCGACCAGATCACCGCAAAGCAGCACCAGATCGGGTTGCTGTTCCTTGATGATCCGCACCAGTTTCATCTCTTGCCTTTCCCCGATCAGGGCTCCCAGATGAATGTCGGATGCCATCAGGATCTTGACCTCCTTCTTGCCGGTCACCTTCTTGGCAAAGGTAAGCGGGATCTCTTTCACGTGGGTCGTCAGTGCGTTGAGGTATCCTGACAAAACAATCAGGAAGACCAGACCGATCACACCATAGCCAATCTTCCACCCTGTCTCGGGAGAAATCTCCGGAAGGAAATGGAAGAAATGGTTGGCGATCCGAACCAGGTCGGTCACCACAAGCACCAGCACAAAATAGAGCAGGAAGGCCAGCCAAAAGGCCCCAATCCTGTATACCCATTCACTGAAGACCGATGAGTAAGTTCTTTCGAGGATCATCCCCACTAGGAAGGAGGCAACTACCGTCCAGAAGACTGGGGTATAGTACTTTTTCAGGATGGGATGGGATGAAAATACCATCCACCCGCGGGAGTAGACATAATAGTTCACCGCGCCATAGATCAGGAGCACGATGCTGAAGAAAAAGAGAAATGTGGCGGATCGCATGCAATGAGGATTAGGGACGTAAATCTATCAATTATTTCGGGGCTGTAAATCCTTTCTGCCCAATTTGATTATATTTGCCGGCAGTTAAAACAAACTTATCCGGCGAATGCTCATAAGGACAATCCTGATGCTGTTCTGTGCCACATGGCTTATCTCCTGTGACAACAGTTCCCGCTGTTTTGACTCTACGGACACGCAAATGGTTGCACTTTTTACCAGCGGGAAATCAGCCAAGATTGGCTCCTTTCTGGTCAAAGGATACGGAAGAAATGGCGTTGGGGATACACTCGCCTACAGCAAAGATTCAAGTCTGACCAAAAGAGTCTCGCTACCCCTATCGCTGTCTGCAGATTCCACCGGATTCCTGATCGAGGCCAATGGATACACCAGCCTCCTTTGGCTGAAACATTCCATGAACCTGCAACTGGTATCCAAGAGTTGCGGATTTTCTCCTTACTACCAACTGAAAGCTTCCCGTTATTCTGCACGGATCGACTCCCTTGCCTTCTATGATCTGAGCGTCGATCCTAAATCTATTGAACGATTTGCCACGAATGGACAAAATGTTGCGATATATCTTCATCTTTCTGCTAATTAGCCCATTGGCTCTTTTCGGACAGAAAGGCAAAGAGGTTTGGCGCTATGAAGGGCCACGCATCGGGGTGGATTTGTCCCGGTTTCTGATGTCTTCCGTGCGTGATGCAACCAAGAGTGCCTTCGAAATCCAGGCAGATATGCCGTACAAGGGAAACTATTTTTTTACGGTGGAAACCGGCTACCAGAACAGTGATGACACGAAGGAGAGTTTTCATTATCTGAACAAGGGTGCCTACGGTCGATTGGGTGTCGACATGAACATCACCAAATTTGAGGCGCTCTCAGACAACGACCTTGTCTATGTCGGATTACGTTACGGATACAGCAACTTCTCTCAGGAGGTAACAACAGCCGGATACTCCAATTACTGGGGAACCCTGTCGACCTCCTTCCCCAGGAAGAACATGAATGCCCACTGGGCAGAGATCCTCTTTGGACTCAAGGGCGAATTGATGCGCAACATCTTCATCGGTTGGTCAGTCAGGGCAAAATTCCCGCTGGCCATCACCTCGGATCCACACACCAAACCATACATCGTTCCTGGATTGGGTTATACCGACAGCGAAGTGCCCTTCGATTTCAGTTTCACCGTAGCCTACCGTTTCCCCCTCTTCAAGACCAAGACACTGCCAAAACCGATCAAAAGTGGCGGATCCAAAAGAAGAGATACAGACCGGGATGATGATCCCGACAACATGGATCCCAACAACCCTTATGGCAACGGCAATGGCACCAACAGCGGTTACGGGAATGGCACCAACATGCGAAACAACAACCAGAGTTTCTGATTGATCGCTTCCGCGGATCGCAACCCCCAAACACTTATGCTTTAAGGCTTCTCCTTGCTGTAGGAATAGAGTGGCTTCCCCTTTTCATTCAGGAAGCAAAAAGTGAACCGATGATCCTTGACGGTTCCCACCGTAAACCCTTGGGAGCGGCAGACGAAGCGGGTATAAAACCAGGGATTGATCCATCGGGTCTTGACAGCGGTCGAAGTGACCAGATAATCGACTCCGTCACGCTGGAGATGCTCAAATTTGTGCACGTGGCCACTGAGGTAAAAATCGACCTTGTAACGCACCAGCAAGGGGGCAATCCGGTCGATGAGCCCGTAGGTGCTGCCATGGTTCAGATCCGAAGTATAAACCGGATGGTGCCCCACCACAATTTTCCATTTCTCCGTCGCATGTGACAGGACACTGTCGACGAAGGCCACAGTACGGTCCGGATCCTGCTTCTTCACCTCCTTGTAACTGGAGCCAAAACGATAGGTATAGACAAGCGGTGAGGTATCAATCATCACAAACCGGATGGATGTGCTGCTGTCCACCTTCTGTACAAAGGTATAATTGCGTGCCGGAAGGACCCACCGTGCATGGTGCAAACCATAATCGACCAAAGCCTGCGGATTGCCGTAATACTCATGGTTGCCGATGATCGAATACCACGAGACATTAAGCGATGAGGCATTGTATAGATTTTCGAACTGCTGCTTCCAGCGTGGATCCAAGGTATCCTTCACCCCATCGTCGTGAAAAAAGTCTCCCTGATTGATGACAAAGACTGGTTTCAAAATCCCCGACAGGAGGTTCACGGTTCGGGCCATGGAATCTTCCTTGTAGCCTTCGGTCGATCCCAGATCCGACAGGACAAAAAAATGATAACCTCCGGGAACCGGAATTTCTATCGGTTTGGGTTTTTGACATCCAATCACCGTTGTCATCAAGAGCGCAACCAAGAGGCCGACAGGCAGCTCCTTGACCACCCGAAAAAATCGCTTCATTCTGTTTGGCATGGGTATCTCCATTGCAAAGGTCTCTTTCTGTTCATATCCCGCGCCGCTCCGGCAGGATCATTCTTTCTCTCATTACTGATTCGGAAGGGCAAAGTTCCAAAAACGACTCTGTTTGTTCAACTTACTTGATCGTCAGCCGGTTTTCTATCATCCGGTTGTTGTATTCCTGGAGAAATGCCCGGAACCGATCAAAGTGTTTCCCTTGCAAGGAATCTCCACTCGAGACAAGATTGTGTCCGTACCGGGGATCCTCCCTGAAGTGGAAGGAATTCAACAACTGCCGGCCATCCGATTGAAGCAGGTAGTCTCCTTCCATAAACTGATAATAGCCATTTTCATAGTTGACCACGAAGGGATTCCTGTTTGGCTCCAACCGGTTTGTCCCAAAGGCAAAATAGGGGGCATCGTAATGCAGGTAACCCATCACCGTCGGGAAAATATCGATCTGTTGCATCAAACCCGGGTCCATCCCCACCAGGTCGCTGTTGGGATGATAGAAGATGATCGGGATGGAAAAGAGTCCGGTCGGGGTGATGTATTCCTTGTGATCGGAGGAAGGCAGGGAGTGGTCGGCCGTAAGAACGAAAAGGGTATTGGCGTACCAGGATTGCCGGGATGCCTCCTTGAAGAACTTTCGCAGGGCATTGTCGCTGTATTCGATGCATTTGTACAAGGGATTGGGCCCTCCCTTGAAGACCCCTTCGTAGGGTTTGGGCAGGATGTACGGATGATGCGATGAGAGGGTGAAGACCGTCGCCAGAAAGGGCTCCTTCATTTGGCCGAAAGTTTTGGCGCAATAGTTGAGGAAGAGTTCATCCGGGATGCCCCAGAAACCGTCGAAATCGTTCTTGTTTCCATATTCATTCATCCCATAGTACCTGCCGAAGGAAAGCATGTGGGTGATGGCATCAAAACCCATGGAACCATTGGGTGCTCCGTGAAAAAAGCCGGCATCGTAACCCTTTTTCTTCAACGTGGCGGCCAATCCTTCCATCTCGTTCAAAGAGTAGCGAGACAGAACGAACGGTTGCACCAGAGAGGGTATACCGGCCACTACCGAGGGGATGGCGTCGATCGACTTGGTCCCGTTGGCAAAGGAGTATTTCCAGGTATATCCGTGGGCAATGAGTGAATCCAGGAAGGGTGTATATCCTTTGTAATGACCATTTTCCAATTCCGGATTCAGGGAACCCACCACCTCCTTTGTAAAGCTCTCCAAGATCAAGACCACCACGTTCATGCGACGGAAGGATCCTGCCGGAGCCCCCTGATGCAGCGGTGAATAGATCCTTTCTACCTCATCCTTGCCAAAAAAAGAGAGGGGTTCAAAGGTCCGGCTGTTGATGGTTCGGATGATGGAGAAGGGGGTATTCAACACGATGGCCGCCTCAACGGGTTTTTTCACCTTATCGATCGCATTGCTGATGGTGATGGGACGGGTGGTTCCCGTAAAACCACCCCGCATACCGGCCACCGTCAACCCGGCACAGAGGGCCAGGACCACCAGGGAGACTGGATAATAGATGACATTGGGCAACGGTGGATCCGACGTCTTGTGGTCGCCATACAACCGGATGAGCAGGAACAACAGGACGGCAAACAGCAAAATCAGGTACCAGTATTGCCACATGGCCACCAAAACGATTCGTCCGATTTGTGTCTCATGACTGAATTCAGTAAAAATGCCGAAGTCACTCCGACGCAGAATGTAACGAAAATAGACGGTATCGGTAAAGTTCGAGATCAGGGCAATGGAGTTGGTGACCAGAAAGATCCCCTTGAGCATCGATTTGTATCGGGGAGTATATTTCGCCCGCAACGGAAGCAAGAGGAGCAAAAGGTAGAGGCTGTTCACGTAAAGTACAGCCGTCAGGTCGAATTTCAGACCCGAAACCATCAGCTCGGGCAACCGACCAGCCGTCACATCCGGAAAATAACTCCTGTTGATGAGGAAGAAGAGGACCCTTTGCACCGAAAACAGGAGAAAAACCAATCCCACTCTCCAGAGAAGCATCACAGGCGCGCTGCGCCAATTCCTGAACATTCGTTTCCAATCCGATATCATAGGCCTTACCTTTTCAAAATGCAAATCTATCCATTTTTCCTTCTCCCGGTAAACCCCGCCTCAGGATACCCTGATTCCGATGCATCTTGATCTTTTCACCTTCAGGGCAAGACAAGGACGACTTTCCCGGAGAGTCGATGGTCGATGGTCAACAGACCTCCCCCCCGGCAAGGATCCCATGTCCATCCATCCTGCGGCTCATGGCCTGTCGTTTCAGAGAGCGTGCGATCCCCCGCAACCACCCGTATGGGCTTATTCCGCAGCTTTAAAACCTCAATGGCACGATCATCGAAAGTCTGATAGCTGATCTCTGATAGATTGTAAGCGATCTTTCGGACCACGGAGGAGGATCGCACCAGATGGTTCTGATCATCCGGACTCAAGGCCGGCTCATAGGAGAATAAGCGGAGGTAATGCCGCGCAAAATCGCCGTATCCGTCTGTCAGCCACGTTTCATGGTTGGGATAGGTACTCTCACCATCGCTGTTGACCCAATAGGTCGACCAGTTCAGCTGGCGCAAGCCCCGCTCCCGGGCCGTGGAATCCCCCGAAAGAAGACCATACAACATCTCCGCGGCTCCCTGTCGGGCGGTATGGCTGTTTCCCGGCACTCGGTAGGAGGTCTGTTCATTGACCACCTGCACGCCATACTTTAGCCAACCGTCATTGCCCAACTCCTTGTAACCCCAATCGAGAATGGCCCTTGCCTCCCGCTTGCCAGCCGGAAACTGTCCGGGGTGCTCCAGGATGTAAGTGGCAAAGGTAACGGCATTGATCTGCGTATCGGACCACTCTCCCACATCTTCGAAAAAGGGCCCCCATTTGTTGTTTCGCATGGGGTAACGTTTCATCCAGCCAAGAATCGTACCCGCTGCCTTCCGGTAAGCTACCGGACGACCTGCCTGCAATTGATCCAACGCATCGAACAACCGAAGTGTGCCGCTCCAGTTGGTGGTGTAACCATATTTCAGTTCATCTTTCGTCCCCGGTCTGATGACGCCAACGGCCCCTGTCAGGGCATTGACCCGAAAGGGTAAGGGAGAATGATCCAGATCGCCCTGAACGGTGTTGGCAGCCAAGGTATTGGCAATCTGAACGGCCGCAGAGAGGTAGCCCTCCTTTTTGGTCATTTTGTAAAGATTGACCAGCTCGATGCCCAGCGATCCGGCTTTATCGGGCTGGGTATGGTTCTTGCCGCAGATCATGTCTCCATCATACACACCGGAATAGGTAAGGGTGTTGTAGGGATAGGGGATCCCGGGCCATTTGCACCCTTCCGGCGAAAGTGAATGGGTGAGGTAGTAGTCGGCCATGAAACGCATGTTGTCGAGGATCTTCTCATCGCCTAGGTAGGCATACAACAGTCGCCAGGCCGATAAGGCCATTTGAAGCTGATCCCCACCGATCCCCCTTTGTTCGTCGCGATCCCTCGTCCAGATCTGATGGCTCATGAAATAGGGCAATCCATTGGGATCCCTTCGCATGTTGCTCCAGAAATTCCAGACCTGCCGGACCACAAAATCATAGGATTTGCCGGCATCCGTGTCGTACCAGGAGAGCAGTCTGCCCGTTTCATCCAACCGGACGGGGTGATATCCGATCGTCCCGGGTTGTCCGTGGACCAGGCTCTGCACAGAAAGGCAGAGGCAAATCATGCAGAACATTCTTTTCATGGCTTAAAATTCTGGTTCATATTTCATTTCGACCGCTTCCCAGGCAATCTGCCGGATTGTGATCTGGCGAATCCGGATGTGACTGCAATAGGCTTCAAATCCTACCTTGGCATACTTTTGGTTGTCGAGTGGATCCGGGTCCATCGCCTCCATCAGCAACTGACCGTCGGCGAAGATGAAGCAATGGCCATCGATGCTTCCGGCCATGATTCGGTAGATCTTCCCCGGCTCGAAAGAGAAAAGAGGTGTCCCCACCATGAATTTGTACTGCTCCGATTTCTCAATGCCTACTTTGCCCGACCACCATCCCTGCAGGCCGGCAACATAGGCAATCCCCCTTCGATCCTCCTTTTCGAGCCACTCTCCATTCCACATGACGTTGATGTCGTGAAGGGAAGGCAAGACCGTTTGCGCCTCAAATTCCACGAGAACATTCCCGGGAAAATCCTGTCGGAGGATCGCCATCCCAGGCCAGTTGCCCCTGTTGATTCCTTCCAGCCACCCCTCCTTCACCTGCCATTCACTGTGGTGGAGGGTCCAGTCCGTAGAAAGGGAATGTTCCGTTACCGGGCTGTCAAACAGCACAGCCGATTGATTCAATAGGATCCGCTTCTTCATGAGCGGAAGGATACCTGTTTCCGGAATAAATTTGTTTTCAGTCATCGTGTTAAAGTGTTGCAGTAGTTTGTTCCGATAAAGTTAACAGGATTCTCCATTGGAAAGAACGATGTCCCATCCTTTTGCATGCACCGGACCAATCGGACCCCAAAATCGATCCGATACGCATTCCTGGAATTTACTGTAACTTAGCTGCAACAGAATGTGCCGAACCCCCTTTCAGGATAACCAAGGCTTCTGCCGGATTCCGCCACTGATGTCCATTCACCAAAAGTCCCTCCAATGAAACCACTTGTCTCCTTTTGGATCCTTCTCTTCGTGTTGCTGCTGATGCATTACCCCAATGCCGCTCAGAATGTGCCCACCGTGGCCAGCGGATCCGTGCAAAGATTGGAAGATTTTCACTCGGTCCACATCCAACCTCGGAATGTAGACATCTGGTTGCCTGAAGGATACGACGGATCGAAACGCTACAGCGTCCTCTATTTTCATGACGGGCAGATGTTATTCGACAGCAGCCTCACCTGGAACCACCAGGAATGGAAGGCCGATGAGACCATCGGCCGACTGATCCGCGAGAAAAAAATGGAGCCCTGCATCGTGGTCGGGATCTGGAACAAGGGAAATGACCGGATCAAGGAGTATTTCCCCGACAAAATTTTCCAACGCATCGGCGAAAAGACCCGGGATCGGATCCGCACACAATATTTCCATGGCGATCCGCCGGAAGGCGACCGATACCTGAAATTCATCGCTACGGAACTGAAACCATACATCGACAGCCACTTCGCGACCCTTCCCGACCGGAACCATACCCTGATGGCCGGGTCAAGCATGGGCGGACTGATCTCAGTCTATGCCATCTGTGAATACCCTGAAATCTGGGGAGGAATGGCTTCGCTGTCGACAGCCTGGCTGAACCAGATCGATCCCGGCTATGAGGTACCACTGGCGGTTTTCAACTACCTGAGCAGCCATCTGCCGGCCCCGGGCTCCCACCGGCTCTATTTTGACTATGGGACTGGAGAAGCCGATGCAGGGTATGTGGCCACACAATCCTTCGTGGATCACCTATGCAGGAGTACCGGATATTACGATGGCGTCTTCAGCAGCCGGATCTTCGAGAAGGAGATGCACAATGAGACAGCCTGGAGCAAAAGGCTGTCAGAACCCCTGCTCTTCATGCTTCCCGTGGTGAAACCCCAAAAGGTGGAAACGGGGCACATCGACCTGTTTGCCAATTTCCCCTCGCAGTTTGTGCCGGCCAGGACAGTCGAAGTCTGGCTGCCGGAGGGATATTCTCCGGGAAGGAAATATGAGGTGTTGTACATGCACGATGGACAGATGTTGTTTGATTCTGCCTCCAGCTGGAATCATCAGTCTTGGAAAGTACAACAGGTTGTCGCACAGCTAAAGGCTACGCACAAGGTGAAGGAATTTCTGGTTGTGGCCATTCATAACGGGGGATCGCAGCGTCATGCCGAGTACTTCCCCCAAAAGCCGTTTGAATCCATGACCCCGGAAGAGCAAACCATCCTCACCAAACAACTGACCGGCGATAAACAACCACCGGTCACCTTTGTGCCGGTGTCGGATGCCTACCTGCGCTTCATCGCCGAAGAGCTGAAACCCTTCATCGAAAAGAATTATCCGGTCAGAATCGGGAAGCAGCATGCCTTTCTTGCGGGCAGTAGCATGGGCGGACTGATTTCGCTCTATGCCCTTTGCGAATATCCGAATCTTTTTGGGGGTGCAGCCTGTCTGAGTACCCACTGGCCCGGAAGTTTTACGCTGGAAGGAAATCCCTTCCCGGAGGCCATGATCCGATACCTCAGTCAACACCTACCCGATCCCCGTTCCCACCGGGTCTATTTCGATCATGGAGACCAGACGCTGGATGCACTCTATCCCTCCCTGCAAAAACGGGTCGATCAGGTGATGCAATCAAAAGGGTATGGGAAAGGAAACTGGCAGACCCGCCTCTTCCCGGGAAAAGACCACAGTGAACGCGCCTGGCATGAGCGACTGGAGGTACCCCTCGAATTTTTGTTCGGGAGATAGCAGAAAAAAGGAGGTTGTCAATGTATCTTGAACAACCTCCTGATGTTATATCGGGAATTTAACGCGCTCAGTAACGAAGGGAACTTTTGGAAGTAACGTCGGCACGCATCTTTTCGTTGGGACGGAAGACATAGACCACACCATACTCGGAAGACTTTTCGCGCTTGATCTCTTCCGCATAGGCAGCAAAACTCTCTTCTACCTCATTCCACAAGTCAAGGATGATCTCATCCGCCTCATCCCGCATCCCTGCGACCTTTTGGGTCCATCTGGCAGTGTTGCTCTGCAGGGTCTTCTGAAAATGGTAAGCATCCACAAACTGGTCAAATTTCACCTTAACCACAGCAATGGAAGGATTGTACAGCGGGTTGCCGCCATGCAAAACTCTTTGATGTTCGCCTTCGATGATCTTTTTTCCCCACTCCAGCAGTTCGGATTCGAGGATTAACGACGGCGACTTCTTATCCCCCACCATGCCGTAGAAGTTTCTGACATCGGGACGCATATCGCCCCGCTGAATGGAGAAGTTGAGGATCTGTATGAAATGGGAAAGGTAAATTCTAGCTTTTTTTGCAGTCTCCAGATAGGATCGGCTGTTCTTATCCTGTTGTGCCCTCGCCAGTTTGTGGTGGATCAGGTTGGTTTCGAAACCAGGGAAAAAGGCCCGGATCCGGGCAAGTGTTGAGGCCGAAAATGCCAGCTCTTCCAGCGGTTTCTTTTGACCCATCACAATGGCAGTGTTGATGGCTCTCAGACGTGCCTGGTCGGTGTTAGGTAATCTTCTGTATGGCATTCTTTTCTCTGTAGTGAAACAATTTCCATCTGTCGTTGCGAATTTATATATTATCAAAAAAGATTATCCCTCAGGTCATCCACGAAGAAAGAGAGTTATGAACTATCTGATGTTAATAAGGAAAATGATTTTCACTGCCCGACAGGCGGGTCACTCCCTGGAAAAACGGGAAAATAGGTCCCGGATATCCGCCCATTTTGCTCTGGTCACCGATCCGAATGGGTTCTTTCGGCCATTTCATCTTCTCCGGTTTGACTCTCGGAAGGGTGAGCAGCCGTCCATACCCAATGGATGGGCCGGACAGAAAAATAGGGTGCTGCTTGCACAGACACCCTATTTTGCGGGAAGATGAATTCCCTATCCTTTTCTTCTTTGGAACCGATCCAAAGTCATAAACCCAGCGTTAGTCGGAGAACCGGGCTGTGAGATATTCCCTGTTCAGACGGGCAATGTGGGCGATGGAGATGCTCTTGGGACAAGCCATCTCGCATGCGCCGGTGTTGGTACAGTTACCAAAACCCAGTTCGTCCATCTTGGCCACCATGGCCTTGGCACGCTTCTTTGCTTCGATCTTACCTTGCGGCAACTTGGCAAACTGCGATACCTTAGCGGCAACGAAAAGCATGGCGGAGGAGTTCTTACAGGTGGCTACGCAGGCACCGCATCCGATGCAGGCCGCGGCATCCATGGCCTCTTCGGCATCTTCCTGCCTGATGAGGATGGTGTTGCCATCCGGAACGCCACCGGTGTTGACAGAGACGTAACCGCCCGCCTGCTGTATCTTTTCGAAGGCACTCCGATCGACCATCAGGTCTTTGATCACCGGAAATGCTGCAGACCGCCAGGGCTCAATCACGATGGTTTGGCCTTCGTGAAATTTGCGCATGTGCAACTGGCAGGTGGTCACTTCCGTATCCGGTCCGTGTGCATGACCGTTGATGTACATGGAGCACATGCCACAGATGCCCTCGCGACAGTCGTGGTCGAAGGCAATCGGGTCTTTCCCGTCGAGAATCAGCTTATCGTTCAGGATGTCGATCATCTCCAGAAAAGAAGATCCCTGTGACACGTTTTCAACGGTATAGGTTTCAAAACGTCCTTTGGCTTTCGGACTGTTCTGTCTCCAAACCTTTACATATATTTTGTTGAGAATTTGATCAGCCATTTTGATAATTTTTTACGGTCATCCTTAATTATTTATAACTCCTTTGGGTCAGGGCGATGGTCTCGAACACCAACTCCTCCTTGTGCAGGACCGGTTCTTCATTGATTCCCTTGTATTCCCAGGCGGAAACGTAGGCAAAGTTCTCGTCGTCACGTTTGGCTTCACCCTCTTCCGTTGCCGATTCCTCCCGGAAATGGCCCCCGCAGGATTCCTTTCTGTTCAGGGCATCCCTGGCAAGCAATTCTCCGAGTTCCAGAAAATCTGCCACCCGGCTGGCTTTCTCCAGTTCAGGGTTGACATTCTTCAATTCACCGGGAACCAGGAGGTCTGAATAGAATTGTTCCCGTAGCTGGCGGATTTCCTCAATGGCTTGTTTCAGACCGGCTTCATTGCGCGACATTCCTACATGATCCCACATGATGGTGCCTAATCTCTTGTGAAAATGGTCGACCGGCGTCTTCCCCTTGATGTTGAAAAGCTTCTCCAGCTTGGCCACCACTCCTTTTTCTGCCTCCTCAAATTCGGGCAGGGTGGTTTGGATTCTGGGGGTCATGATTTCGTTCCCCAGATAATCACCGATGGTGTAAGGCAGGACAAAGTAGCCGTCAGCCAGTCCCTGCATCAGGGCAGAAGCTCCCAAACGGTTGGCTCCATGGTCTGAGAAGTTGGCTTCACCCAAGGAATAGAGACCAGGGACGGTCGTCATGAGGTTGTAATCCACCCAGGTACCGCCCATGGTGTAGTGAATGGCCGGATAGATCTGCATCGGCTCCTTGTAGGGATCCGTATCGGTAATCTTCTCATACATCTGGAAAAGGTTTCCATACCTTTTGGCAATGGTATCCCTGCCCAAACGCTGAATGGCATATTTGAAATCGAGAAAGACGGCCATCCCTTCGCGGTTGACTCCAAAGCCTGCATCGCAACGTTCCTTGGCTGCCCTGGAGGCTACATCCCTCGGAACCAGGTTCCCGTAAGAGGGATATCTTCTCTCCAGATAAAAATCGCGGTCCTCATCGGCAATGTCGTTCGGGCCTATCTCACCCTTCTGAAGTTTTACGGCATCCTCCTTCTTTTTGGGGACCCAAACACGGCCATCATTCCGGAGGGATTCAGACATCAGCGTCAATTTGGACTGTTGTGACCCATGTACCGGAATACAGGTGGGATGAATCTGAACGAAACAGGGATTGGCAAAGAATGCTCCCTTCTTGTAGGCCACCCACGAGGCAGAGGCATTGCATCCCATGGCATTGGTTGAGAGGAAAAAGACGTTTCCATAACCACCGGTTGCCAGGACAACTGCATGAGCCCCAAACCGCTTGATTTCACCCGTTACCATGTCACGGACGATTACTCCCCTCGCTTTGCCATCGACGATGACCACATCCATCATCTCATGACGGGTGTACATCTTGACGGTCCCTTCATGGATCTGACGGTTCAAGGCCGAATAGGCTCCCAACAATAGCTGCTGGCCGGTCTGGCCCCTGGCATAAAAGGTTCGACTCACCAGTACTCCACCAAATGAACGGTTCGAAAGCAGACCGCCGTATTCTCTCGCAAAGGGAACTCCTTGCGCTACACATTGGTCGATGATGTTGGGTGAGACCTCGGCCAAACGGTGCACATTGGCCTCCCGGGCACGGTAGTCACCTCCCTTGATGGTATCGTAAAACAACCGATAGACCGAATCGTTGTCATTCTGATAATTCTTGGCAGCATTGATCCCTCCCTGGGCCGCAATGGAGTGGGCCCTCCTGGGACTATCCTGATAACAAAAAGCGGTAACGTTGTAACCGAGTTCTCCAAGCGATGCGGCAGCCGATGCCCCGGCAAGTCCGGTTCCTACGACGATTACATCCAGTTTGCGCTTATTGGCCGGACTTACAACTTTGATCTTCGCCTTGTGATTGCTCCACTTTTCAGCGATGGAACCGGCAGGTATTTTTGAATTTAGTTGGCTCATATCTGGGTAAATTTTTGTCAATTAGAATTTGATGAGGAAATAAAGCGGGATGTAAGAGAATCCAACACCGAAAACCACCCCGATGGTGACGGCAACGGTTTTCAGACGGCTGATCCAGATCTGGTTACTCAAACCGATGGTCTGAAAAGCGCTCCAGAAACCATGACTGATGTGCAATCCCACCAGAATACCCCCCAAGACATAAATCAGGTCATACAGCGGATTCCTGAACAGTGCACTCACAAGTGCGTAGGCATTGTGCATCTCTACCCCACCGACCGTCACATTGGTCAACAACGGATCGCCGGTCAGCTTCATCTTCACCCAGAAATTCATGATGTGAATGACAAGAAAGGTCAGTACCAGGGCTCCCAGGATGAACATGTTCTTGGAAGGGGCCCACCAACTCAGCAAACTGTCGCCATAGGCATATTTCTGCGGCCTTGCCCTCATGTTGTCCAGTGTAATCAACCCCGACCAGATGATGTGAATGACAAAACCCAATGCCAACAAGGGTTCCATTACCCGAATGAAGGGGTTGGTTGCCATAAAATGAGCTGCCTGGTTGAACAGATCTCCTGAATCATCAAAAGTCAGGAATAGATTCAACGTGAGGTGAATACAAAGGAATGAGACCAGGAAGAGTCCCGTGAGGCTCATTAGAAATTTACGCCCGATGGAGGCGCTCAGGAAACTGCTCATAAGGAATTGTATTAATTAGTATTGAAAAATGTGCCTATCTAAATATCTGCCAAATGTAGAAGAAAGGGTTCTCTTTCCCAAACTGCCACAGCATAAATTTACAATTATTACTGAAATGATCTCACTGAAAGACTATCCTTTCCGTTTGGAATGCCGCTGGAAAATCAGAGAGGCGAACCTAGTGCTTTTTTGGTGCGTAGAACAATCGTTACTTTTAAGAAATTATTAAACCTGTGGCCGGAAATGAAATCGCAACCCATAGAACGTTGATTTACAGCACATAGAATGAACGTCATTTTTCATAAAGAAAACCCAAAAAAAGAAACCATTCTTTGTGGCGGTCGTATTGCAGGGAGAAATTTAAGTCTGACCCAAACCCTTCGGTTGAAAGGTTGATTTCCTGAATCGGACCTAGCCTGTAAACCGGAGCAAATGAAAAAATAAAGATGAAAAAGTATATCTGGATTATCGCCCTGTTTATGCAAGGAATCGCCCTTGCGCAATCCCCTTCGGCCACCATTCGTGGCCGGGCATTCAACGTCAAAAACAATGAGCCGGTTGAGTTTGCGACCATTGTCCTGCTCAACAGCACCACCGGAACCAACAGCGATGCGGAGGGAAAATTCCAACTCAGCAACCTCACTCCGGGATTTTATCAGGTCAAAGTAACGGCCATTGGCTTCAAACCCTATGTTTCAGAGACTTTCCGCATCACGCCGGCTGCAGGAGCGACCCTCAATGTTGCCATGGAAGAGGAAGATGTCCATCTGGAAGAGGTGGTCATCCGACCCAATTCCTTCGTTAAGAAAGAGGAGAGCCCCACATCGCTTCGTACCATTGGCATCGATGAAATTGAAAAAAGTCCGGGAAGCAACCGGGACATTACCAAGGTGATCCAATCCTTTCCAGGGGTATCCTCCGCAGCCTCTTTCCGCAACGATGTGATTGTGAGAGGCGGGGGTCCGGCAGAAAACAAATTCTATCTCGACGGAGTGGAAATTCCAAATCTCAACCACTTCGCCACGCAGGGTGCCTCCGGTGGACCGGTTGGGATCATCAATGTGGATTTTGTCAGGGAGGTTAATTTCTATTCCGGTGCCTTCCCTGCCGGGAGAGGGAATGCCCTCAGCTCGGTATTGGAATTCACCCAGAAAAGTGCCAACACGGAGCGACCCAAATTTCGTGCGACTGTAGGTGCCTCCGACCTGGCCTTATCCTCCGAAGGACCCCTCTCGGCCTCTACCAGCTACATGGCCTCGTTACGCCGCTCCTACCTGCAGTTCATCTTCGGAGCACTTGGACTGCCTTTCTTGCCCACTTACAACGACTTCCAGTTCAAGGTCAAGAAGAAAATAAACGACAAAACCGAATTGTCGCTGATAGGAATCGGCGCCTACGATGTCTCCAAACTCAACCTAAAAGCCAATGAGACGGAGGAGCAGCGGTTCATCCTGGGTTATCTGCCGGAAAACACGCAGTGGAATTATACCTTCGGACTGGTGTTGAAGCACTACAACCAATATGGTTACAACAATTTTATTTTGAGCAGAAATACCCTCCAAAACAATCAACTGAAATACAAGGACAACGAAGAGACACCTGCCAACCTGCTGCTGAACTACGACTCCAGGGAAACGGAGACCAAGTTCAGGTTCGAACATTTCTATCAATCCCGGACCAAATTCAAGCTCAACTATGGAGCGGAGCTTCAGTTGGCAGACTATTTCAATGCTACGTTTCAAAAAACATTCCTGGACGGTCTGCCCAAAACCATCGATTACCGGTCTGACCTCAGTTTCGTGAAATATGGGCTCTTCGGTCAGCTTACCCGAAATTTCCTGGAGGACCGCCTGAATCTATCGGCCGCACTTCGCGCGGATGGCAACAATTACTCGTCCCAAATGTCCAATCCACTCGAAAACCTCTCTCCGGGGCTCTCCGCCAGTTACAAAATCACCGGAAGGAGTTCCCTCAATTTCAACATGGGCAGGTATCATCAACTGCCCTCCTATACCACCCTGGGATTCAGAAATCAAGCCGGAAACCTCGTCAACAGGGAGAATGGCATCACCATGATTGCAGCCAACCATTTGGTGGCAGGATGGGAATTCAAACCCAACAGTCAGACGCAGCTGACCATGGAGGGGTTTTACAAAAAATATAC
>JAJTBP010000313.1 GCA_021286825.1 Marinilabiliales bacterium
GATCGATGGGCAGATCGAACGCATGGCGCGTTCCTGAAAAATACTCCTTCAACTGATCGGCTGTCTTTTGAAGAATCCCCGGCAGATCGTCCGATTCATCCACCTCTTCATCGCTGAAAGTCACGGCCTTCAGATGTGTCTCGTTGGAAATCAAAGTGATCCTCCCAACAGGACTCTCCATGCTGAGATAAAAACTTCTCATGTTTTTACAGACTACTGATTTTTTTCAAACGTTCACAAAGATCTTTCAATCCCTCCGGAGAATCACCCCCGGGTTGTTCGATGGTTGCCCATCCATGGTAGCCCACCTCTTTCAAGGCTTGCAGGATCACAGGCCAGTTGTTGTCGCCTTCCAGCAACGCCACTCCGAATCCGGCCCATTTGCCCTGTTTGTCTGCTATCTTTCGGCTGTACTCCTTGATGTGGATCCTTGCAATCCTTTTGCCCAGAATCCGGATCCATTGCTCCGGCCAACCGATCACCAGCACATTGCCAGAATCGAAATAGGCACGGATCCGCTCCGAACCAAACTGGTCGATGTACCGTGCCATCTCAAGGGGCGAAAGCAGAAAATTGTTCCATACATTCTCGATGGCAATCGTCACCCCAAGATGTTCGGCATAGGGAATCACCTTTTTTAATTCAACGACGGATCGCTCCCAGCACGCATCGTAGCTCACCTGATCACTGACCCTTCCCGGGACAAACAGCACCGTGTCGGCACCATAAGCCTTGGCATCTTCGAGTGTTACCTTTAAGGCCTCCAGCCCCTGCGCCCGTACGGCCGGATCGGGATCAGAGAGCGGATATTTCCCGTGCAGCGATCCGCATACCGAAGGAATGATCAGACCAGTCTCTTCTCTGGCCCGGAGTACCTCCTCCCTGTTCAGGTGACTGTACACCTCAACACCGTCAAAACCGGCCGCTTGGGCCGCCCGGAATTTTTCGGCAATCGTTTGACCGTACCCAATGTTGCCCCACATGATCCCCTTCCGGAAAAGATGCCTGTCCGGCGCAACGGATTGCGAAAACCCCATGGGTGACACCACCATCATCCCGGCCGTAGTGGCCACTACCTGCTTTGTAAAATCCCGTCTATCCATGACTCTCGAATGTTATCTTCTCTTTTCATCAGACCAAGACTGGCCCAGCCAATGCATGACTGTTACGCAAATTCCATTTCATCAAATGACATACAGAGATCGGATGCAGCCTACCTCCATGCCCCGGGGATTGAAGGGATTGAAGGGATTGAGGGGATTGAAAGGATTGAAGGGATTGAAGGGATTAAAAGGAATGAAGGGATTGAAGCTTCACCCCATATTTCTGTTTTCCCATGCTCCATGCTCCATGCCCCATGCCCCATGCTCCATGCCCCATGCTCCGGGGACTGAAGGGATTGAAGGGAGTGAAGGGATTGAAGCTTCACCCCATATTCCTGTTTTCCTTTTCCGGTCTCCGGTTTCCGGACTCCGGTTTCCCTGCCCCATGCCCTCACGACGGCACCGCCTCTATTCCGATCACCGGAATGACCTCCGGGATGTTGGGAACAGGGCCAAAAGCATAGCTCTTGGGACCGAGCGACAGACTGGAATTCATCATCTCTTCCCAGGTGACATCCTTGCCCGTATAGGCCGAAATTCGTCCCATGATGGTAATGAGGGTCGAATGGACCTGTGCTTCGGCATCACTGAAAGGTTTGCCGGTACGAATCGAGGTGACAAGGTTGACATGCTCTTGCACATAAGGATCTTTCACCTTCCAGGTCTGATCCGGATCTCCCTCCTTGGGGTGGGGATACTTCCACATCACCGTTCCATCGGGATGGTAAAGCGTTCCGCTGCAATCGGCATAACCCTTGGTTCCCACGATGATCTCCCGTTTCAGATTGCTGCATCCGCTGATCTGTCGGGCGGCACAATGGGTCTGCATGCCATTGTCATACACATATTCCACACTGAAAAAATCGTATTGGTCACCGGTAATCCGACGCTGACGGCCACCCCATCCCATGCATTTTATCGGGATCTTGCCCAGATACCAGTTCATCACATCCACCTCGTGGATAAACTGTTCCACGATGTGGTCGCCCGACAACCAGCAGAAATTCTCCCAGTTGCGCAGCATGTATTCCATATCCGTCCATTCCGGACGGCGCTTCTTTACCCACAGCGATCCGCCATTGCGTATCACATGGGCACTGACAATCTCTCCGATCTCCCCCGCTGCTACCCTACGGTGGGTCTCAACGTAATCCTTCTGCACCCTGCGGATGGTACCACTTACAATCGAAAGTCCCATTTGCTCGGCCTTCTTGGCGGAGACGAGGATGGAACGTGCCCCAACCGGATCGACGGCACAGGGCTTTTCCATGAAAATATGTTTCCCGGCATTGACGGCGGCTTCCACATGGGCCGGACGGAAATGAGGTGGCGTACACAACAAGACCACATCGATGCCGGCATCGAGTACCTTCTGATAACTGTCGAAACCGACAAAACACTTGTCGTCCGGCAACTCAATGTTTCTTTGCTTCTTCAACTGCGCCCTGGAATCGGCCAGTTTATCGGCAAAGACATCCCCCATCGCTACGATCTTCAGATTGGGACCCGCATCCACGAAGTTGATGGCAGCACCCGTACCGCGGCCACCACAGCCCACCAATCCGGCCCGTAGCATCGGACCATCCGGGGCCGTCTCAGGCCAGGCAACTGCCGGTGTTCCCTGAGGCCCTTTCTTCTCAGATCCTGAACAAGAGAGCAACAAATCTGCCGCCCCAAGGGTGGCCAGTGTGCCGATCGCAGCATTGGCTACGAATTTGCGGCGTGACAATTCCGAATTTGATTCCATATCCCTGTAGTAGTTAAGATAATACACAAACCGAGCAGCGTCCAGGACACCGCATCCGCATAAAGATAGTGAAAAGAAAAAGGTCTCCCAAGTACAATCTGATGACCCGATCATTCAGGCGATGCGGATGCCCATGACGGCAGCCACTTCATTGCATACAAGAAAAGCCCATCCACGCTGAAGTGGGTGACTTCACACAAAAATGAAGTATCCCCTTCAGGATGGATCGCTTTCGGGTCACCTTTGTCTCCGGATCAGTTCTTCAACTCCAGTACCTTGAGGTTGCGGTAGTGAACCACGTCGCCATGATCCTGCAACAACAGATGTCCGGTCTGGAATTCGCCAAATCCCTTGTAGTTTTTGAATTTGCTGGTGGCCACAAGCTCCCGCCAGGCCGGCGTGCCTCTGACATATTCAACCGTTTTGACACCGTTGAGGAAATGGGCTACTTTTTCGCCACGTACCTCAATACGGGCCCTTTCCCATTTGCCCACACCATTGGTCCGCTTCACGGTCTGAGCCGGATCATACCTGCGGCTGTCGGCCGGAATCAGGTCGTAAAGTGAGGCCAGGGTGCGGTCCCCATCTTTGCCCAGCTTGGCATCCGGATGACGCTCATCATCCAATACCTGAAACTCACAGCCTACATTCGAAAATCCCTTGCCGTTGGCTTCCGGCTGGATAAAATATTTGATACCACTGTTGGCCCCCGGGGTGATCATAAAATCCACCTCCAGGATGAAATTCTTGTACTCCTTCACGGTAACGATGTCACCACCACCCCGGTTTTCAGGAAGATTGGGAATCAGTTCCCCCTCTTTGACGCTCCAACCTTTGGTAACAGGAGCTCCGTCTCTGGCACTCAACCATCCGTCCAGACTCTTTCCATCCCACAGCAACTTCCAACCCACCTTTTCTTCGGTTTTGGTCAGCACATTGTTGAGATAAC
>JAJTBP010000314.1 GCA_021286825.1 Marinilabiliales bacterium
CTTTTCCAGATCGTACAGCTCCCATTCATCGATGTCGTAATAAAAATGCATCAGTTTGTACCGCTGGGTGGCGACACCGTAATGGCGTTTCACCATGTGAACCGAAGGATATTCGTAGTAGGTGTAGTAGACGGCATCCCGCCATTTCTTTGTTTTCCCGGCCACCAGTTTTCGGAAGGATTCGCCCTGCATATCGGTGGGGATAGGTGTTCCGGAATAATCAAGAAAAGTAGGCGCCAGATCGAGGTTCTGCACCAGCTGATTTACATGGGTTCCGGGTTTGATTTCTTTGGGATAGCGGATGAGCAAGGGGGTCCGGAAGGACTCCTCATACATGAAACGCTTGTCGAACCAGCCATGCTCCCCAAGGTAGAAGCCCTGGTCGGAGGTGTACACCACAATGGTATTCTCGGCCAAGCCATTTTTATCGAGGTAGTCCAGCACCTCTCCCACCCCGTCGTCGACCGATTGGATGCACCGCAGGTAATCCGTGATGTAACGGTTATATTTCCAAAGAGCCAAATCTTTTCCTTTCAGACCGGCCTTGAGGAAGGCCTGGTTTGTGGCTTCATAGGCCTCCATCCAGGCAGCCCGCTGGGTGGCGGTCATTCGTCGAAGGTCGGCCTTTTCGAAACCGGTACTGTCGCCATCCGGTCCGACGATCAATTTGAAATCGTGCCCCCACATGGCATGACCATCCACTTTCATCTCCTGGGTATGAGCCGCCGTTCCCCTGCCGCTGTAATCGTCGAAATAGGTGGAAGGAGGCAAGAAGGTGGTGTCTTCAAATGCGTGCAGGTATTTCGGACCGGAGAGCCAGTTTCTGTGGGGAGCCTTGTGATGCAGCAGCAGGCAGAAAGGTTTGGATCGGTCTCTTTTTTTATCCAGCCAATCGAGGGCACTTTGGGTGATCAGGTCGGTGCAGTAGCCTTCCAGTCTGATCCGTTTCCCATTGATCAGGAAATCAGGATTGTAATACTGTCCTTGACCCGGCAGGACCATGGAATAGTCAAAACCCTGGGGTATGCCATCGAGATGGATCTTGCCGATCATTGCCGTCTGGTATCCCGATTGCTGAAGCCGCTTGGGAAAATTGTCCTGATTCCAATCGAATGGCGACACATTGTCGACCTTCCCGTTGATGAAGCTGTGCTTTCCCGTCAATAGGACGGCGCGGCTGGGAGCCGATATGGAATTGGTCACACAGGCTCTGGAAAAGATCGCTCCTTCACGGGCGATCCGGTCGATGTTGGGTGTTTTGTTCAATCCATACCCATAGGCACTGATGGCCTGATAGCCATGGTCGTCCGACATGATGAAGAGGATATTGGGCCTGGTTGGAGCAGGCTTTTGTGCTGAAGCAGCGGGGATGATCGCGACCTGCGCAAGACCCATGAGCGAGAGTAATCCGGCTTTGTTCATATGACACCCATTTTCAGACCAAGTTAACGATTTTACGCCAATTGGGTCTGAAAACAGTAAGATATTCCGGATTGAGATTTTACTTAGTCCTCCCCTTTCGATCAGATGATCTCACCGCTCAGGATGACCATTTCAATCAGATCGCTGCTGAAGGCATAGGGAAAATATTGGTAGGAAGGTATTTTTTTGGTAACGAAGAGGTTGGCTGCCTTGCCCCTGGAGATGGATCCGTAACCCTCACCGATCCCCATCAGGCAGGCAGAATTGATGGTAGAGGCGTTGATTACCTCTTCCGGTCGCATGCCATATTTGATGCAGGCCAGGGATTGCATGAATTTCATGTCGCAGGAGGGCATCGCACCTGGATCGAAGTCGGTCGACAGGGCAACCGTCAACCCGGCATCAATCATCTCTCGGGCCGATGAGACCGACAGGTTGTGGAAGAAGGAGGCCCCGGGCATGATCACCGGGCACAACTGCGACCTGACCATTGTGTCAATCTTATCCTTGTCGATCTCCCCTCCCGGGGAAAGCAGTTCAAGTGCCGTGTGGAGATTCTGTTCGTGGAGTCCGGCAAATCCCAGTTCATCTGAGTGGATCCGGATGTTCAATCCGTGCTTCAGACCCATGCGAAGCAGCATTTCAGCCTCTTTGAGGGTAAAGAAATGGTTGTCACAATAGACATCCATGTTATCCGCCAATTCGTCCTGGGCCACCATGGGCAACAGGTTGAGCAGGTGATCCAGATATCCTGAGACCGAAAGGCCCGGATGTTCCCGAAAGGTATGGCTGCCCAGAAAGGTCGATTGAATCAGCAAGGGAGTCGTCTGCTTTAACTTCCGGATCACCTCGAGCAATTTGAACTCATCCGCTGCATCCAAGCCATAACCACTTTTGATGCCAATGGCACCCGTGCCTTTTCCTGCCACCTCCTTCAGATGGTCGAGCGCTTGATGATAGATCTCATCGGCAGTCATCTCGTGCAATGCCTCATACGAATTGAAGAATCTCCTTTTGCGCCCGTGACCGGAATTCATTTGAAGGTCTCCGGAACCAAAGGGTGCAAATGGATAGAGCAGATGGGAATCCGGATCACAGAAGCTGGGGAAAACCAGTCGCCCGGAACAGTCAACTTCTGTAAGCAATTCAGCTTCTTCGAGGGCTTTGCGGCCCAGATCTCCCCTTCCCAAGGCCTCCATCGGTCCATAATCGATGATCCGTTCATCCCGAATCAGCAAATAGGCATTGCGGATGACGCCCAATTGGGCCATCTCCTTACCGTCCCGACAGGTGGTCAAATCGTCTGCTGCCTGTACCAATTCCTTGATATGAAGCAAAAGCAAATCCACGACAAAAAGGTGTTGTAAATGAGGGAATTGAGGTTTATTCTTTTAAAGTTAAACTTTTTTTTTGAATTTCGGGCCTTTTGGAGAAAAAAAGCAAAAAAAAAGCCTGCTGAAACAGCAGGCTTATGAATGTTGTTCTGTCAACAATTAAGCGGCAGAGATGGCGTCGGTCGGACAAACTTCAGCGCAAGAACCGCAATCTGTACAGAGTTCTGGATCAATTGAGTAGATATCACCTTCAGAGATAGCCTCAACAGGGCACTCGTCAATGCATGTACCACAGGCAATGCAGGAATCAGAAATTTTGTAAGCCATAACTTAAATTATTTGTTTTACAGTGAATGGTTTCTTTATTAACGCAAAAGTAAAAAGTTTGTATCAAATAAAAATACTTCTTCGATTATTTAGTGAATATATTTTGGTTCTGAGGCGTTGAAAAGTGTCAGAGACCCGTTTCAAAATCAACCATTTCCATGACCCTGGGAAGATTTTGCACGACCCGTCCTGCACCACTCCCGAATCCCACATCCGTCACATTGCGGATTTCTGGCCATGCAAACATAGCGGCCATGCAAAATCAGCCAATGGTGGGCCAATGGCAGAAGCTCCCCATCGAAGAGTTTTACCAATTGGCGTTCTGTATCTTCGGGAGATTTTGAATCCACAGTTAGTCCGATCCGTGCAGAGACCCTGAAGACGTGTGTGTCGACAGCCATGGCTGGCTTGTTGAAAACGACCGAAAGGATCACATTGGCCGTCTTCCTTCCGACGCCAGGCAGTTCCAGCAAGTCGTCCATCTCTTCCGGAACGACCCCGTCAAAACGGGCAAGGAGGGTCCGGGCCATACCCACCAGATTTTTTGCCTTGTTGTTTGGATAGGAGCAAGAGCGTATCCAGGCAAAAAGTTCATCGGGTTCAACTTCGGCCATTTTTTCCGGAGTCGGGAATCGTTTGAACAGATCGGGGGTGATTTGGTTCACCCGTTTGTCTGTACACTGGGCTGACAGAATGACCGCTAC
>JAJTBP010000315.1 GCA_021286825.1 Marinilabiliales bacterium
CCCGATCCTTCCTGGCTGATGCTTTTCCTGTTTTTGCCCCTGCTCCTGTTGCTCCTTCTTCCGCTGGTCGGAAAAACGACGGCAGCGGGGATGAAGAAGGGTTTGCTGATCCTCACGCTGGGTTACGCGCTACTGACGGTCTGGGTACTGTTTTTTCCTTCCGGGATGGAGACAGATGGTGCGCCAGGCTTCGGTGGCAGGGAGAAGTTGTTGAACCTGAAACCGGTCAATCCGCTGCGCGAGGCCACACAGGTTGTCTGGCCCGATTCAGTGGCCCGGGAAGGTTGTCTCCATTGCCACCACCAGATGAAAGGGCTATCTCCCTCCCATCAGCCGAAAGTCATGGGATGCACCGCATGCCATGGGGGCGATCCGCTTTCGATAGACAAAACTACGGCGCACAGCGGGATGATCCTTGTCCCAGGCAACCTCTCCGACATGCGGCAGACCTGCGGTACATCCAATTGCCATGGAGAGATAGCCGAAAGAATTTCCCGCTCACCCATGACCACTCAATCCGGTCTGCTGGCCGTGGACCATTTTGTCTTTGGAGAGGCATCCTCCCTTCAGGACAGTTTCTCGATTGAAAAGACATCGCATACGGCAGCAGGCACGCATGTCCGCAATCTGTGTGCAGGGTGTCACCTGGGCAAGGAGAAGACCACACCCGGTGCCATCGGCTGGTTGCAGCGGGGTGGGGGTTGCAATGCCTGTCATCTGCATTACAGCGATGAGGCAACCCAGGGACTCGAAAGGATGCGAAAGGGATTGTGGAGCGATTCGACAGAATTTCATCCCCAACTCGATTTGCAGATCACCGATGAGGCATGCAAAAGTTGCCACAGCCGATCGGGCCGTATCTCGTTGGGATATGAAGGGTGGACGGAGACAACCCTCACAGCAGCTGGGATGACAGATCCTTCAAAACAGAAACTGCTTCCCGATGAACGGGTACTGGAGCGACGGAGTGCCGATGTCCATTACCAGAAGGGGATGATCTGCATCGATTGTCATGGTTCCTACGAGGCAATGGGGAACGGCCGGCACATCGTTCACAAGGAGGAGGCTGTCATGGTCCAATGCGTGGATTGTCATCCGCTGTCCCAGCCGCAGACCCAAACCCTCTCCCAACTGCCCGATCGGGAGTCTCACATGGTGGCCTGGTTGAGAAATTACCCTGCCGATGATCGGGTCGTGCTGACAAAAAAGGGGGCGTTGCCCCTGTTGAATACCCGGCTGGGATCCGATGGTTCCTTGCTGCTGCGAGACAAGACCACGGGGAAAGACCATCTTGCCAAACCGGCAGCTGGCCCTTGCCGGGAAGGCAAGGCGCACAGCCGTTTGAGTTGCGGCAGTTGCCATACGGCCTGGGTGCCGCAGTGCATCGGGTGCCATACCACCTACGAGGAGAAGACCAGGGGGTTCGACCGCATCGAAGACAAGCAGGTAACAGGAACCTGGGTGGAATACAGTGGGAAGATCCTGACCGACCCACCGGTTTTGGGCATCGACGAGCGCACACGGGAGGTGGTCACTGCCCTTCCGGGGATGGTGATGACCCTGGAGAAGTCTGCCTTCCCCAAAGGAGGGGCCGACCTGTTCCATCGCCTTTATGCCCCGGCATCCGGGCACACCACGATGCGGGAGGGACGTACCTGCAAATCCTGCCACAACGATCCGCTTGCTTTGGGATATGGGCGTGGACTTTTGCAATTCAAAGATGGAAGTTGGCAATTCACCCCTCGATTCGAAGCAAACGCACAGGACGGATTGCCCGAAGATGCCTGGATTCCCTTTTTACAGGAGGCAAAAGGACATTTCTCCACGCGAAGCTGGCTCAGGCCCCTTTCGTTGGATGAACAAAAGCATGTGCTGCTGGCGGGAAGTTGCCTCACCTGTCACGGGGATCAGTCACCCGTGATGCGTGCGGCATTGACTGATTTTCAACAGGTGTTGGCGAGAAGGAAGGCCTCCTGTACACCCGTTCGCTGGAACCGGTAAAAAGAAGCCTCTGCGATCCGCCGACAGGCAATAGGGGCTTTGGGCCGGATTGTTTTCCCATCGGAAATGGTTATTTTAGTCAGTCGAAACGCAACCCAAGTTGACATGGAATCACGCATCGAAGGAACGGGAATCAGCCAGTGTTCGGTCTTTGAATTTGAGCAAAGCTGGTATGAATTGCTGACGCAGGATCAGCGGGAATTGATCGATAAAAACTCGGTCAGCATCCAGTTCCGCAAGGGGGAGACGATATGCAAACAGGGGGCCTTTGCTTCACACATCTTCTTTTTGGAGGAGGGTTTGGTCAAAGTCTACCTGGAGGAGAAGAGCAACAATTTGATTCTTACCCTCTCCACCAAGAACAGTTTGCTTGGTCTGACCTCCATCTACGAAGGAAACAACAAACTTCCCTATTCGATCTCTACTTACATGGATTCGAAGGTGCGGATGATTGACCTGCAGGTTTTCAGGCAATTGCTGAAATGGAATCCGGATTTTTCCTTTCGCATCATCAACCTGCTGAATGAGAGCACCGCACAAACCTATGGCCGTTTCTTCTCGTTGACGCAAAAACAGTTGCATGGAAGATTGGCCGATATCCTGCTCTGTCTGGCGAACCGCATCTTTCACAGCAAATCTTTCGACTTGCCCCTGTCGCGGGCCGATCTGGGCGACCTGACGGGCATGTCGACCGAAAGTGTGATCCGAATGATGAAGGAATTCAAGGATGACGGATTGATTGACACCAGTTGCAAGCAGATCGTCCTGCTGGATGTGCCCAGACTGGAAAGGATCAGTACCTTCGGTTAATCAGCAGGCAATTGCGTTCGCTGGTAAGCTTCGACGATACCCGTGGCCGGATCCAACGCATCTTCCAGAATAAAGAGCCTGGTGGAACCTTGCGATCCGGCCAGATTCCATCCCGCATTGTAATCGGCCCGGTTCATCTCGGAGAGGAAGGATTCAATGCCTTCCAACTCCAGCAGGTTTTTCACCATGGATGCCTGCCAGGGCGTTCCAGCAAAAATCATCACCATCCGGCTCTTGCGGGCATCGATCGGTTTGTCATCTGAAATTGCCATGTTTCGGATCGTTTCCGGGTTAAACGAATGGGTTGAAGGCTATCTCCCATAAATAGCCGTCCGGATCGGATAGGTAGCTGCTGTAACCACCCCAAAATACCTTTTGTGGTTCCTTGACGATGGTCACCCCCCTTTCCCTGAATCCGGCGATCAATTCATCTACCTCGGTTTCGCTACCGGCGAGATAGCTAAAGGTGATCCCGGCAAATCCCTCACCTTTGGCATCCACGGTCGCATCTTCGGCCAGTGCTTCGCGGTTGTAAAGCGCCAGCTGGGTTCCCTTCAGTTCGAAGAAAAGAATGTTTTCATCACTCATGGCGGATCGCTTCCAGCCAAACTGATGTTCATAAAAATCGGCGGCTCTTTTCAGATCCTTAACGCCTAATGTCACGAAAGAGAGTTTCTGTTCCATCATCCTTTGTATTTCAATTTGAGGGCAGTCAATGCCAGGACCGTCTGCGCATCCTGTTCATCCCGGATAACCACTGTAATGGACCGGGTGTGGTTAAAAACGCGTGCCGTCCGGAACTGCAACTTGCAATCCTCTGGCAGCTCGCTTGCTTCGATGACATCTGCCCATTTCTCATGAATGCTGACGCTCACCCGAAAGGTCTCTTTTTCCACACCGATCCAGCAGACGGTATCTTTTTTGTGCAGCACACGAAAGAGCCAGCACTTGCCATCGTTGTAGAACCGC